>CANRGD010000015.1 GCA_947630105.1 uncultured Bacilli bacterium
TATAAAATAAATTTTGTTCAAGTTTTCATGACTATGTGTGCCTTGAACAAAGTGAAAGGAATGTGTGGTTACAATGAATAAATTTAAAGCAATCAAAAAAGCTAGTATTTTAGGGGCAATAGGTAATCTTTTTTTACTAATTATAAAAGCAGTAGTAGGCTTTATCAGTCATAGTCAAGCTATGATAGCTGATGCTCTTAACAGTGCCGTAGATATTTTTTCTTCAGTAATGACTTTTATAGGAAATAAAATAGCTTCTAAACCTATTGATGATGATCATAACTTAGGACATGGAAAAGCAGAATATATTTATTCATTATTTATAAGTCTTATTATGTTTATAATGGTTTATAATATTTTTAAAAATTCCTTAATTGCTTTAATAAGTAAAGAAAAATTAATTTACTCAGTTTGGCTAATAATTATATGTCTAATAACAATATTAACTAAATTAATTTTATTTATTTATACTAATTATCTTAATAAAAAATATAAAAATATCTTATTAAAAGCAGCTAGTAAAGATCATCGAAATGATTGTTTAATAACTCTTTTAAATTTAAGTGCTATTATTTTAAGTAAATATAATATTTATTTTATTGATAGTATAGTAGGAATTATTATTGGAACATGGATATTTATATCTGCTTTAAATATTTTCATTGAAAGTTATGATGTCTTAATGGACAAATCAATAAATGAAGAAACGAAAGATAAAGTTTATAAGATAATTAAAAAGCATGAAGAAATAGAAAAAATAAATCACTTTAATGCCACTCCAATTGGTTATCAATATCAAATATCTTTTACTATTTTTGTAGATGGTAACTTATCTACCTTTAAAAGTCATGAAATAGCTAATAATTTAGAAAAAGAAATAAGTAAAAAAATACCAGAAATATTTTTAACCGTAATTCATGTAAATCCTATTGAGAATTCCAAAGAAATTACAGGAGTTGATTAAATTGTTAGATGAACTAATAAAAGAATATAATAAATTGCAACTAAAATATGGTGATATAAATTTAGATTCTATAAATTTTGGAGGTTGTAAAACTAACCCAGATATTTGCTATGTATTTATGAATCCCACAGGTCGTAATATTGCTGCCAATAAAGAATGGAAAGGATTAAAAGCTCCTTGGATTGGAACAAAAAATGTTTGGGATTTATTTTATAAGTTAAATGTTATTGATGAAGAATTATTTTTAAAAATAAAATCCAAGCCTGGCAAAGCATGGACAGAAGAATTTGCTAATGAAGTATATAAAAAAGTTGCATCTAATAAAATATATATTACTAATTTAGCCAAATGCACCCAAAAAGATGCTCGCCCATTACCAGATGAAATTTATGAAAAATATTTAGAATTATTTTTAAGAGAAATTGATATAATAAATCCCAAAAAAATTATACTTTTTGGTAATCAAATATCTACAGTTGTTTTAAAAGAAAAAATAAGCATCTCCAAAGTAAGAAAACAACAATTTTTACTTAATAATAAATATAAATGCTATTGTGTATATTATCCAGTAGGAAATGGTCGCTTTAATATGGATAAATCTATTGAAGATATAACATATATAAAAGAAAATTATTTATAGATGATAGTGAAAAGTTAGAAGAAGAAAATTCAAAAACATTAAAAAAAAGAAATTAAACCAAAACCTAATAAAAAAATTTATTACTATTAAAAAATTTTAGAAGAGTACCAATTTATAAATTGGAACTCTTTTTACTTTATAATAAAAAAATAAGATTCTATTATAATTTATTTAAAATCAAAAAAATTAAATTAATAAAATTCAAAACTTTATGTTTAATATTATTCGTGTTATAATAACCATTAAGAAAAGGTGATAAAATTGGAAGAAAAGTTTGATATAAAGAAAAAAAGAATTAGTATGCTTAAAAACTATGGAGAAAATTTTCAATTAAATGATTATATTACTAATCCTGCTATTGGCCGTGATGAGCAAATAAAACAACTTATTATGATATTACTTACCCCTGATAAATCAGCTGTCTTAATTGGTAAACCTGGAGTAGGTAAAACTGCCATAGTGGAAGGACTAGCTTATCGTATTCAAAAAGGTAATATCCCAGAAATTTTAAAAGGCTATCAAGTTATAAAAATAAATACTTCAGCTTTACTTGGAGTAGATCCTATTACAGGAGAATCTAAAATTCAAACTTTAATAGATGAATTAAAAAGCAAATCTAAATTAATTCTTTTTATTGATGAAATTCATACTTTAATGGGAACAAAAGGAGAAGCTTTAGATTTTGCTAATATGTTTAAACCAGCACTAGATCGTGGTGATATAAAAGTAATAGGAGCTACCACAACTGAAGAATATGAGCGATACATTTTACGAGATAAAGCTTTTGTAAGACGTTTTCAAAAAGTTGAAGTTTTTGAGCCAACTAGAGAAGAAAATATAGAAATTTTACTTGGAACATTACCTAAAATAGAAAAAAGAACAGGAGCCACAATGTTATATACACCTTTTATAAAAAGAAAAATTATGGAATTTATAACTGATATAACTAGCGAGTATAAAAGAATTTATGAAATTGGTTCTAGATACCCTGATGTATCTTTAACAATGATTCAAAATGCTTTCTCTAATGCATTATTTGATAATCGAAAAGAAGTAAATATTATTGATTTTAGACAAGCAATTATAACAAGTAAAAACATATATCCTGATGTTATAAAAAAATCATTACCTGAATTTGATAAAATTTTTGCGGATCTCATAAAGCCTTATAATTTAGAAAATGAAAATAAATACGAAAAACTTGCAGAAGACTAAAATTATATATTTTTAATATTAAATTTATCAGGTTTAACACTATCTAATTTATTCCATGAAATAGGCATAGATATAGTTGGTTTATCTTTTAATCGAAGTGAGTAGGGGGCAACGAAAGTTGCTCCTTTAATATTTCGTTGCCAATCAATAAATATTTTATCTTTTCTAGAATTAATTCTTATATTACTAGTAAATCTTGTTGCATCTTCATTTTCCATTATTTCGGCAATTTTTTTAGCAATTTCTCTAAATTTTTTCCAAGATATTTTCTCTTTAATAGGTATCATTATATGATAACCTTTATTACCACTAGTTTTCAAATAGCAGGAAAGTTTTAATTGCTTTAGTAATTTCTTAATATCTTTTACTCCAGTTCGTAATTTATTTATCCTAAGATTTTTATCAGGATCTAAATCTAAAACCATTAAATCAGGACTATTTAAATTATCAACTTTACTTCCCCATACATGGAATTCATAACTATTCATTTGTACTTCATAAATTAATCCCTGTTCATCTTTTATATAATAATAGTCATTTCTTTGACCTTTTTCATTGAAAATAATTTTTTTACCTAAATAAGGATTTGTCTCAAAATGCTTTTTAAAAAATTTTTCTCCCCCAACACCATCAGGCATTCTAACAGCACTAAATAATCGATTTTTTATAAAAGGTAACATTTTTTTAGCAACTTTATGGTAATAAAGAGCAATATCCAATTTAGTAACTTTTGGATTATTAAAAATTACTTTATCAGGATTAGTTATTTTAATTCCACAAACAATCGCATCTTTTTTAGACGTTATTAATTTAGCCTTTGTTTTATTTTCACTAATTTCCTTCATTGTACGATTTGTTTTTATACTTTTATTAAACTTAGTAATGTTTTCTAAATTAGCAAACTCATCATTTTCTTTAATTAATAACCAATTATCTTCTTTAAAATGGATAAGAGTCCATTTTCCTTTTAATCTTTTTCCCTTCAAAGTAAACTTTAACACACCTTTTTTCAAATCCTGAGAAAAATTCCCTTCATCTTGATAACAACCTTTATCCCACAACATAACAGTACCACCACCATATTCACCCTTAGGAATAGTACCTTCAAAATTACGATATGATAAAGGATGATCTTCAACACGAACAGCTAAGCGCTTATCTTCAGGATTAAAAGAAGGACCTTTTGGTACAGCCCAACTTAATAAAACCCCATTATATTCTAGCCTTAAGTCATAATGATCTCTTCTAGCTAAATGATGTTGCACAACAAACCTTAATTTTTTTTCAGTTTTTTCTTTTTTACCCTTAGGTTCTTTAGTTTTATTAAAATTTCTTTTTTCATTATATTTTTTTAAATTATTCATATTTTTACCTCATAATTAGTATGCTAAATATAAAAAACTTAATACAAAAAGAACACACAAATTGTATGTCCTTTACATTACATAAACCATTCATTATTATCAGCATGCATTTTTTCTAATAAATAATTATTATTGTTATAATTCATACTTTCCATTAAATCATTATTCCAATTATTTGCTTCTGTAGTCCAGTTACTATTCATATTTGGCATATTATTCATATTCATTTTATCTTCCATTTGATCAGCTGCACTGAACTCATTATTACCTTTTTTTAATTTTTTTTCATAATATTCAAACAATTCTTTAAAACGTGTATAATGAACAATTTCTCTTTGTCTTAACCAAAGTAGTGGTCCAATTACATCTGGATCATCAGTTAAATCAATTAAATTTTCATATACTGCTCTAGCTTTTTGCTCAGCGGCCATATCTTCAGAAATATCAGCTAAAGGATCACCTGTAGTAGCAAAATAAGCTACTGTAAAAGGAACACCAGAAGCATCAGTAGGGTATAATGCTTTAGCATGCTCAGCATAATGAGTGTCTAAACCAGCTTTTTGAATTTCGTCTAAAGTAGCATCTTTCATTAATTGATAAATCATAGTAGAAATCATTTCTACATGTGCAAGTTCTTCTGTACCAATGTCAGTAAGTAAAGCTTTACCTCTATCATCTGGCATAGTAAAGCGTTGATTTAAATACCTAAGAGCAGCCGCAAGTTCACCATTTGAACCACCATATTGAGTCACTAAATATTTTGCCATACGTAAATCCTTTTTTTTAATATTTACAGGAAATTGTAATTTTTTACAATATTTAAACATTAAAATCACGCTCCCATGGCCAAGATCCACTTTCCCAAGCAAAATAATTTGTCTCTTGATTTTCGCTATCAACTGTTAAAGGACCATATTTTTGTTCATAATTTTTTTCTAGTTGATTAGCTCTATCACGATAATCGTTAAATAAAGCTATCATACTTGAATCATTTGGATAAACATCTAAATACAGATTCAATTCATGAGCTGCAAAAGCTATTTGTGAAAGTTCAAGTAACATTTTTTCTCTTTCAGTATTAGCTTTTAAAGTTATGGGTTTATAATTTTTATATTGACTATATAAATCAGCAAACAAATTACCTTTTTCAAATGCTTCTTTTGGGGAATATAAAGATTGATTTGGTTTTACAAAATTATTTGTTTGCATATTTCTAACCCAATTGTTATTAAAATAATTATATCTATTCATAATTTCTCCTCTCAATTTAATCTATTCCAAATAGGTAAATATGTATAGATATATACCCAAATGTAAAAAACCTCTTGCATTTTTCCTAAGGTTATTATAAAATAAAGAAGTCAGTTAAAATGGCGTCATTGGTGAAGTGGTTAACACGCTAGTTTGTGGCACTAGTATGCATCAGTTCGATTCTGATATGGCGCCCCATAATAGATGATAAAAGTTCATAATACTTAATATTATGGACTTTTTCTTTTGCAAAGAGGGTGAGAATAAATTGAATATGGTCATAGGGTTTTAGAATCTATTTATTGACTTTTACTAAAAAAATGAGTTAATAAAAATAGGAGGTATGGTATGTGAGCACAATATCCGAAAAAGAAAATAGAAAAATTGAGAGGGAAACATTAAAAAAGCTAAAATAATAATTAAAAAAACTTTTATGTCAGATGAAAAGTTTTTAAGACAATATAAGAATTTAAAAACAAGAAATTTATCAAAACTCAGTCCCCTAGAAGAAGAGATGGAATTTTATACAAGATTTTTTGATATTTCAATAAGAAAATTTAATGAAGAGGCATATTCAGAGACAAAAAAATATAATGCCAATCAATTTTATAATTTAAATCATAAAATAATTAAATTATCCTTTACTTATGAAATTATTAGAATATACAAAAATTATTGCTAGAATGTTATTCAAAAGATTTATGCTATCCAAAAATTCAAAATGATTGGAATGTTCATAATAAATGTTTTGGTATGTGTGCCATAACATCTTTAATTATTAATGATTATTTTAAAGGAGATATTTGTAAAATTCATGTAGATGGAATTAGCCATTATTTTAATTTAGTAAACAATAAAATTGTAGATTTAACAGCAAGTCAGTTTAATCATGAAATAGACTATAAAAATTATCAAATTATAGATAGAGAAAAAATATTAACAAATGATACTCAAAATAGATATTACATATTAAAAAGAAGATTAATAAAAAAGCTTTACATGAAATTATAATTATGCTAAAATAATTCAGCAAAAGAAATATTATCATAGATTAAAAAAAGAGGATTTTTATATGGAAAAAAATTTAGATATATGGGCGATTCAAAATATTCCTACTGAATTAGATTTAGCAATAAATAATATAAAACCAGATAGTAAATATAATATCTTATATTGTAATTGTGCGTGTAATTTTACAGTAGGAAATACTTTCCTTACATCAAAAAGTTTTGATACCATGTTTTATAGTGAAGATAGTGATATGATTATTTTACTACAAAAAGAAGGTGTAGCAACTTCAACTGACTTAAAAGAAAAACTTGCTTCTCGAGGTATTAATTATATAAGCTTTGACTTAGAAAAGCTTGAAGATACATCATCACAGGAAAATATTGATAAAGAAATTTGGTTTATAAGAGATAAAGATACTTTATTAGAAGCCCTACATGATAGTAAATCTAAAGGTATTGATATAACAACTTATTATCCTAATGTTCAAAGTGGAATTCAAATAGGTTATATTGATAGTAATTATGAACTTATAGAATTAGATGGTCGTTGTATGCAAGGAGTACTAGATTTAGAAGATAAAATGATTTTATTGATACCTTCAAAAGAAAAATATGGTATAAAAGAAGAAGACGTTTATTATATCCTTGGAAAAACTCCCATGAAAACAGTAGTAAATATTTCTAATGAAGTAGAATCTTTAAACAAAAAAGCTATAAAGTAAGCTTTTTTTTGTATTTTTTTTTTATTTTAAGAAAATACTATTACTGGTGATAATATGAATAATAGTATTTGGAATTTAGATACTACTAATAATATTAAAGAATTAAAAAAAGACTTAGATATTGATATATTAATTATAGGTGGAGGAATAAGTGGAATAAGTATTTGTTATAATTTAATAAATTGTCATAAAAAAGTAGTTTTGGTAGAAGCAAATAAAGTTGGCAGTGGAATTACTTCAAAAACATTAGGAAAAATAACAGCTTTACAAGGTCATTATCAAGATATATATAATAAATATGGCTATTATATTACAAAAAAATATTATACTTCTCAACTAGAAGCAATAAATTTACTTACTAAAACTATAATAGACAATAAAATTGATTGTAATTTGGAAAAAACTGCTGCTTATTTATATAGTTCTGCTGAAGCAACAACAAAAAAATTACAAGAAGAGTTTCAACTTATGCAAAAAATAGGTTTTACAAACATCACAAAAGAAAATACATTACCAAATAAAGAAAAATATCCTTATATTATTAGTGATACTAATTCATATACATTTCATCCTTTAAAATATATAAATAGTTTAAAAAAAATTATTTCTAAAAATAAAATAGACATATATGAAAACACTAGAATTATCTCTATCATAAAAAAAGATAATTACTATATATGTAAAAGTAATAATGGTATCATTAAAACCAATAAAATAATACTTGCCTGTCACTATCCATTTTTTCTCTTTCCTTATATGATGCCCCTTAAAGTTACTTTAGAAAAATCCTATATAGCAGCCAAAAAAGAAAAATATTATAATTTTAGTGCTCTTAACAAAAATGATAAAGAATCATTTCGCTTTTATAAAAACTTAACTACTACTTATAAAATATTTCAATATGGAACACACAATATCTCTTTTAATAATAATTATAAAAAACATTTTGAAACTTTAAAAAATAAAATAAATAATTGGAATTATCTTTGGTCTAATATGGATATTATGACAGGAGACTATATTCCTTTAATAGGAAAAATAAAAGAAAATTTTTATCTAGCCACAGGCTATAATACTTGGGGAATGACAAATGGAACTTTAGCTGGCAAAGTAATAAGTGATTTAATATTAAAAAATGAAAATACTTATGAAAAATTATTAGATCCTAATCGAAAAATTTATAGTCATTGGTTACTAGCTATAGGAAGTTCTATGTATTCTTTTACTAAAGAAAAACTTCTTCCCCAAAAAAAATGGTATAACAAAAAAATTGTTTTTGATAAAATTAATAATCAAGATGTAGCTATATATTATGACAATTATGGAATTAAACACCCTGTTCTTCGTAAATGTCCTCATTTAAAATGTCAATTATTATTTAATGAAGAAGAAAAAACGTGGGATTGTCCCTGTCATGGTTCCAGATTTGATTTAGAAGGAAATGTTATAGCAGGACCAAGTAATTATGATATAAAGGTAAAATAACATTTCTTTTATTTTTAAATTATTTAGCACTCTTACTTGACAAGTGCTAAATATTTAGTATAATAATACTTAAGAAAGAGGTGATAATAATGTATTCTTATCCACAAGAAGAAAATAATGAAAATGTTTTAGAAAAATATGGACGTAATATATGTGAAGATGCCAAAAATGGCAAAATTGATCCCGTCATTGGTCGTGATGAAGAAATACGTAGTATCACACGAGTTTTATCTAGAAAAACAAAAAATAATCCTGTTTTAATTGGAGAACCGGGAGTAGGAAAAACAGCTATTGTTGAAGGTCTAGCCTTACGTATAATAAAAGGAGATGTTCCCGAAAGTTTAAAAGATAAAACAATATGGGAATTAGATATGGCATCTTTAGTAGCAGGAGCTAAATATCGAGGAGAATTTGAAGAAAGATTAAAAAATGTTCTTACCGAAATAAAAAAGAGTGATGGCGAAATTATCATGTTTATTGATGAAATTCATATGATAGTTGGCACAGGAAGAACAGATGGAGCCATGGATACTTCTAATATCTTAAAGCCAATGCTTGCAAGAGGAGAGATACATGTTATAGGAGCTACAACTTTAAAAGAATATCGTGAATATATAGAAAAAGATGGTGCCCTAGAAAGAAGATTTCAAAAAGTAAAAGTTGCCGAACCAACTGTGCTTGATACTATCACTATTTTACGTGGTTTAAAAGAACGCTTCGAAATTCATCATGGTGTAACAATACAAGATAAATCATTAATTGCTGCCGCAACATTATCAAACCGTTACATAACTGACCGTTATTTACCAGATAAAGCCATTGATTTAGTTGATGAAGCTTGTGCAACAATTAGAGTTCAAATGGATTCAGTTCCTTTCGAATTAGATAATTTATCGCATAATATAATGCGTCTAGAAATAGAAAAACAAGCTCTAAAAAAAGAAAAAGATGAACTTTCTAAAAAAAGATTACAAGATATTGAACAAGAATTAATAGCTTTAAAAAATCAAGAACAAGAATTTAAACAAGCTTGGAATAAAGAAAAAAATTTAAATGAAGAAATAAAAAAGAAAAAAGGTGAATTAGAACAAGCTAAATTTGATTTAGATAAAGCTGAAAATGATTATGACTTAGAAAAAGCAGCAATTTTGCGTCATGGCGAAATTCCTCGTATCGAAAAAGAATTAACTGAATTAAATAATATTGAAAAAAATAAAATATTAAGTGATACCGTTACAGAAAATGATATTTGTAATATTATAGCTAAATGGACTAATATACCTGTAACAAAACTTATAGAATCTGAAAAAGAAAAATTATTAAGTTTAGAAAATGATATGAAAAAACGAGTTATGGGTCAAGATGAAGCTTTAAAATTAGTTAGTGATTCAGTTATCAAATCTCGAAGTGGAATAAAAGATCCTAATAAACCCATTGCTTCTTTTATGTTTTTAGGGCCTACAGGAGTAGGAAAGACAGAAGTAGCTAAAACTCTAGCCTATGAATTGTTCGATGATGAAAAACATATGGTTCGTATCGACATGAGCGAATATATGGAAAAATTTAGTGTGTCCAGACTTATTGGTTCTCCCCCTGGCTATGTGGGTTATGAAGAAGGAGGACAATTAACCGAAGCAGTTAGAAGAAATCCTTATAGTATAGTATTATTTGATGAAGTAGAAAAAGCTCATCCTGAAGTATTAAACTTATTATTACAAATTCTTGACGATGGTCGAATTACTGATTCTAACGGCAGAACAGTAGATTTTAAAAATACCATTATTATAATGACTTCTAATTTAGGCAGTGAACATATTTTAGATGGCAATACTAATTTTGTAATGAATGAAGTAAAAGCTCATTTTAAACCAGAATTTATTAATAGAATTGATGAAATTATTATTTTTAAAGCCTTAACAGAAGAAGCAATAGCCAAAATATTAGATAAAATAATAAAAGATATTGAAACCCGCTTACAAGATTCTAATATAAAATTAAAATTAACTCCTAAAGCCAAAGCTGAATTTATTAAAGAAGGCTTTGATGTTAACTATGGAGCTCGACCATTAAAAAGATTAGTAAGTAGAACTATTGAAACAGATTTAGCAAAATTAATAGTAGAAGATAAAATTAAACCTAATGATGAAATAATTATTGACTACCAAAATAATAAATTTACCTGTGAAAAGAAACAATAAAAAAATTGTTTCTTTTTAATTTTTATAATATAATTAATTAAAGGAGATTTTTAATATGAAAATTTTAAAGAAAATAGCTATATGTTTATTAGCAACTATTTTAGTTATTTTAATAGGAACAACTATTTTTAGTTTTACAATTAAAAATATTTTTTCTCAAAATATAGTATCTACAGCTGTTACTTCAGGTATTTTAGAAAGCTTTAATGATGAAGTATTAAAAGATAATACAAAATTAAATGATAAAGTTAATTCATTAATATATGATGATAATACTCAAGAATTAATAAACAAATATATAGATACTACTTTAAATAGTTTAGTAGATGAAGAAGTTTTAGAAACACTTAATATTGAAAAAGATATTATAGATTATATCAAAACAAATGAAACTAAAATTGAAGAAACTTTTGATGTAGAAATTACTGATGAAGTATATAACAAATTAAATACTCTAGAAGAAGAAAAAGAATTAACTAATGAATTTGTTACCACTATTAAAAAAAGTAAGGAAAAGTTACCTGCATCAGGAACAAAAATAATTAAAGGTTTTTCTTTCTTTGTTTCCTTAAAATTTAAATTGATTTTATTTAGCATGATGGCAATTATTTTATTATTAATAGCCTTATTACAAAAATCAGTACACAAATGGATAAAAACATTAAGTACATCTTCTATTATAAGTGGACTTATTTTAGGAACAACATCTATTGTTTTACAACGTTTTTTAACTTCTATAGTACAAACTGAAACTTCTATAAATATTAATATTAAAACTTTCACAATAGCTTCATTAATAGTACTTGTAGCAGGAATACTAGTATCAATAATTTACACTATAATTATTAAAATAATAACTAAAAAAAATAACCAAAATTTACAAGAAGCCTAAAAAGGAAGATAAAAATTTATCTCCCTTTTTGTTCATAATATATTTTATTTTTTAATAGTCTTTCATTATTTGGATCATAAGATAAAGCAATATCATTAAAATAAATTGCATACTCATATTTCTTTAAATAATAATTAGCTAAAGCTAATAAATCATAAATAGTATAATCCCAACTAAAAGCCTCATTAATATATGATTTTGTATGATTTTTAATTCGCAATGCTTTTAAACAATATTTTTCCACATTTTTATAATTTTTTAATTCATACTCCAAAAGAGCTCTTTCTACATAGGCATCTCTTAAATAAGGTGCTTCCTCCATGGCTTTATTTAACCATGCTTTACAAGCACGATAATTTTTTAAATTTTTATAACATCTTCCAATAAATCTCATTGAAGCAGCTCGTTCATCTTTCCAAGTTGCTGTTTTTAAATGCAAATGTTTTTTCAAAGTATCAATACTTTCTTGCCATCTTCCATAATACATATATTCTCTTCCTAAATAATGCATATTTCTATCATCTAAAGGAGCTTCTTTTACAGATAATTCTAATAAAGGTAAATAACTACCACGCGATTTATTATCATCTGGATAATGATTTACCGTTAAAGAATCAATTGTAATAACATTTTCCTTATCTTTTTCATAAGTTAAAACTTCATGGACAGGATGTGTCCAATGATAATTTTTTCTAGTATGAATTTTTTCAATATAAAAATTTACTAGGGGGTTATTATTTTTATCTAATCGCCAATTATAATTATATCTTACTCTAGTAGTGTCTTTTTGCCAAGCTTTTTCTAATTCTTTTCTCCAACCAGGTAAAAACACCTCATCCAAATCAACACATATACAAATATCCGCATCATCTGGAACTAATTCTAATGATTTATTTCTTGCTACATCAAAACGCCAAGGAGAAATAATAGCTTGTTTAACGTTAACACCTAATTTTCTTAATTTATTAACAGTATTATCTGTAGAACCTGTATCTAATACATAAATACCATCAGCTTCTTGCAAAGAATTAACCCATCTTTCTACAAAAGCCTCCTCATTTTTAGCTATAGCATAAACATATATTTTCAATTTAATCACCTTAATAATAATATATGTAATGTAAAAATTAAAGTTTCTTCTTTAAAAATACAAAATATATGGTAAAATATAAACAGAATAAGGAGGAAATATATGAAATGTGTTGCTATTAAAGATGAAAAAAAATTTGAAATAAAAGAAATGCCCGAACCAATTCCAAGTGAGGGAAAAGTTTTGATAGATGTCACAAAAACAGGAATTTGTGGTTCTGATATTCATTATTGGGTAGAAGGAGAACCAGCTGGCTTAGTAATGGGTCATGAATTTTGTGGAATTGTAACTGATGCAGGAATAAGAGATGATTTAAAAAAAGGAGATCGAGTTACAGCTTTACCAATATCACCTTGTGGTGTATGTGAAGCCTGTAAAACTGGTAATCCACAATACTGTAGAGAAACTTGGAGTGAAGCAATTGGTTTATCACTTAATAACCCTGGTGGTCTTGCCCCTAAAATTAGTGTTCGACCAGATATGGTTATAAAAGTACCTGATAATATATCTGACAATGAAGTAGCTATGGTTGAACCAACAGCTGTTGCTCTTCATGCTGTACATTTAGCAGATATAAAAGTAGGTGAAAAAGTATTAATAATAGGAGGAGGAATTATTGGCTTAGCTTCTGCAATGTTTGCCAAAATGGAAGGAGCTAGCTACGTTGCTGTTTCAGAAACTAATATAGCTCGAGGTAAAAAAGCCCTTTCTCTTAATGTAGCAGATAAATGGTATGATGCTAAAGATACTAAGATGCTTTCTGCTGTTATGGAAGATACCAAAGGTGGCTTTGATATTGTTATAGAATGTTGTGGCAACTCCCCAGCCGTTAGTTCTGCCATAACTGCAGTAAAACCAGGAGGAACTGTTGTATTAGTAGGTGTATCATTAGGTACTGTAACAATTCCATCTGTTGTTGCTGTTATGAGCGAATTAACATTAAAAGGAGCTATAGCTTATACTAAAGAAGAATTTCAAACATGTATTGACTTAATGAGTATGAAAAAAATAGATATGACTAGATTTATCGATGATATTGTAGGCTTAGCCGATGTTCAAAAATCATATGAAAGATTAACTTCAGGAAAAGATGCTGCCATTAAAATATTAGTTGACCCTAATAGATAAAAAGTACTAGAAAGAAGAGTTTTTATGAAGTTAAATATTTTTAAAAAAATATATAAAATGTTATCAAAAAAACAAAAAATAAATTTTATTATAATAATTTTTATTATGATAATATCAGCACTATTAACTCAATTACTTCCTATTTCAATCGGAAATTTAACTGATAATATTTTAAATCAAGAAGAATTATCTTTCTTAAAAATAATTCCCTTTTTATGTTTTATTTTAGCAATTACTGTAAGTAATGAAATAATAAAAGTAATTAGAAGATTGTTAGTTGAAGATACTTCTACCAAATTTGAAAAAGATGCCCGAACTAAAGCAATATCTTCTATTTTACATGCTCCATTAGATTATTTTAAAGAAAATATGACTGGAAACATTCATGGGAAATTAAATAGAAGTTTGGAAGGTACAACAAAATTATTAAAATTAATGTTCATGGATTTTGCTCCTGCAGTTTTTAATGGATTTGCTGCTATTATAATCATATTTTCTAAACTCCCACTTGCTTTAGCTTTATTAATGCTTTTGGTTATTCCTGTAGGAGTAATTATTGTTTTTCGCCAAATTTCCACTCAAAGAGGTATTCGAGTAGAATTAATGGAAGAAAAATCTAGTATGGATGGCACCATGGTAGAATTAATTAATGGTATAGAAGTAATACGTGTTGTAGATAATACTTCTACTGAAGTGACAAGATTTGATAATAAATCAGAATATTTAAGAGCAAAAGAAATGGATCACCACAAAGCAATGGCTTTTTATGATTGTTTAAAATTTATAAATGAAGCTGTATTTACTGTTTTAGTAATTGGTGTTTCCGCATATTTAGCAGGAGAAAAAATAATAAGTGTTGGTACTGTATTAACCGCTTACTTATGTTTTACCCAATTAACAACCCCATTAAGAGAATTACATCGTATATTTGATGAATTATCAGAATCCACAGTCTTAGCTGAAGAATATTTTAAAATTACTAGTTTACCTAAAGATTTTTCTTATAAAGTAAAAAATGATATAAAATTAAAAAGTAAAGATATTATTATTTCTATTCAAGATTTAAAATTTAAATATCAAAATTCTACTAAATACATATTAGATAATTTAAATTTAAACATCAAAAAAGGAGAATTTATAGGTATAGCAGGTCCATCAGGATGTGGAAAATCTTCATTAATAAAAATTATTACAAAGCTAGAAAGTAGTGAAGGTAAAGTTCTTATTAATGATGTTAATATTAATAATTTATCCAGAAAAACAATTGCTTCAAATATAGCTTTAGTTCCTCAAGTACCATTTTTAATATCAGGAACAATTAAAGAAAATATTTGTTATGGTATAGAAAGGTTTATTTCTGATACTGAAATAAAAGAAGCTTGTAGTAAAGCTTTTATTGACGATTATATTGAAAGCCTTCCTAATAAATATGAAACAATTATTTCCGAAGGTGGAACAAATTTATCGGGCGGACAGCGTCAACGAATTGCTATTGCGAGGATTTTTTTAAGAAAGCCAGCAATACTTATTTTAGATGAGGCAACCTCAGCCCTAGATAACACTACCGAAAAACATATTCAAAAAGCTATTGAAACTTTACAAAAAGAATCCAATATAACTGTTATTTCAATTGCTCATCGTTTAACCACATTAGAAAATTGTGATAATATTTTAGTCTTTGATAAAGGTAAAATAATTCAAAGTGGAAAATACAAAGATTTAATATCTACACCTGGAATATTCCAAGATATGTATAATGGTAAATTAAAATAAGATCTCTTAGAGAGATCTTTTTAATATCAACATATTATTTACTTTTAATGCAAATTCTTCAAAATCTTTCAAAGAATCTTCAATTTGTAAACTTGAAGTTTTATATTTTTTTAAAGTTTCATTAGTAATTAAATTTTCCCTAACATTATTAATTGATTGAAGAATTTCTTCTTCTGTTTTTGTATTATTATCTATATTCTTTAAAATTTTAGCTTTATAATATGATATAAGAGTTTTTTGAATATATTCCACAAAATTTTGATTATAAATATCATTAGTATGTAAACAATATTTTCTATAATTAAGATTTGAATTAATCAATTTAAAAATATTTTTAGAGTCATATTCTGGCAAAAGCTGATTTAATTTTTCTTCCATCAAACTAGTATCATGAAGGTGAAAATATGATTCAAAAGCTACATCTTCTCCAACAATTTCTGTTAATATTGCAGCAAAATACATCTCTATATTATACCCAGAAGTTTTTCTAAATAATTTTAACATCTTAGGACATTTATATGAAAAAAACTCTGTAAAACCTTCTGAAATACCATCAGTATAAGAATCATCATTTACTGTTGTTAACCCACTTTTAATTTCACCATTTTTATCTATATGTGTACTTGCCATATGAATTAATTCGTGTAATATTTCATGCATAACTCCATTAGTATAAATTATTTCAAAATTTTTATTATTTTTATATTTATCTATAATATGATTCATTAAATACTTATTTAT
The DNA here is from genome assembly GCA_947630105.1 of uncultured Bacilli bacterium. Classification (GTDB taxonomy): domain Bacteria; phylum Bacillota_I; class Bacilli_A; order RF39; family UBA660; genus CANRGD01. The sequence continues at coordinate 16,474 of CANRGD010000015.1, forward strand.
AAAAATTTGATTATTTTTAGTATCATAATATCCACCAATAGAATTATTAATAGAATTATTATCAATAAAATTAATTTTTAAAGTTGCCAAGTTTGTATAAAAATCATTTCTAAATTCCCAAGGAATAAAATTTTCCAACCACTCTAAATAAAATGTTAAATCAGTTTCAAAATTTTTAAGATTAGGATTATTCTCTATTATAGAATTTAATTTAACACTAAAAAGAATAGTACTATTTTTACTATTTAAAATATTTTTAACAATCTCATTTTCATCCGCTGTCAAAGGAACTAATTTATTATTTATTTCTTTATAATAAATAAAATCAGTACCTATTATTTTTATAATAATTTTTCCAATATTATTAACATAAAAATATAAATCATTCACCATTTTCTTATCACTAAAAAAATTATAACATAAAACAACTCTACACAAAAGACTTGTGTGGAGTTGTTTTTTAATTTCAAATATTAATTAATTGAATCAAGTTTTTTAATTGTTAAAGCACAACTAGTAACATTAACAGTATCCGTTTGATTAGATTCTATTACTAAATCAATATTAGAATTTGTATATATATTAGTAATTATATTTTTATTTAAAATAATATTTTGTCCAGCTGTTAAAGCAATAGTAATATTACTTTCCGCAATTTCTACACCATTATCTTGAGCATAAACTTGTATTGTACTAGCTAAAGTTGGAGTTAAAACTACTGAATAAGTAATTTCATAAGAGCCAGCTTCACTAATAACAATTTCATTATTATTTGTAGTTAAATTACTATTAGGCATTACAGAAGGTAAATCGATTTGACTAGCAACATCAGCTGTTGTTGAAATAGGATTATTTGAATTACTATATAATCCCCCATAGGCTGCTAAACCAACACCATTAGGAATACCTAAATTAATTTCATAAGTATTTTCTTCCGTACCAGCATCAATTGTAGCAGTAGCATCTTGCCCAGCAGGAAGAGTTTGTACTTCTCCTATAGTTAAAGTAGGGCTAACTCCAGTAGGACCATAAGGGATGGATAAATTTAATAAGTAAGAATTAGTTTCTGCACGTGTAAGAGTAGGAGCAGGAACTACAGTAGCTGAAGCGCCATCTTCAAATGGAACACTTTGTACTGTTCCAGCTGCCAAAGTAGGAGTAGTACCAGTATCTCCAGTAGGACCAGTAGGGCCAGTTTCCCCAGTAGGACCAGTAGGACCAGTTTCTCCAGTAGGACCAGTAGGGCCAGTTTCCCCAGTAGGACCAGTAGGACCGGTTTCTCCAGTAGGACCAGTAGGGCCGGTTTCTCCAGTAGGACCAATAGGGCCGGTTTCTCCAGTAGGACCAGTAGGGCCAGTTTCCCCAGTAGGACCAGTAGGACCGGTTTCTCCAGTAGGACCAGTAGGGCCAGTTTCTCCAGTAGGACCAGTAGGGCCAGTTTCTCCAGTAGGACCAATAGGACCAGTTTCTCCAGTAGGACCAGTAGGGCCAGTTTCTCCAGTAGGACCAATAGGACCAGTTGCTCAATTGTTTAATTCTTCTTTATTTATTTTAAATAATAAAATTCCATATAATCTTTAAATCTCTAATATTGTTTTCTTCTTCATATGAGCCTATAATAATTTTATCTATGAAGTCGTTAATTATTTCAACATTTAATTTATCAATATGACGATATTTATTAAATGTATTTTTTTTAGATTTTAATGTTTCTTTTTTTAAAATAGTTGTTGCTATATCTTTTTTTACTATTTTTAATCTGTCTTCTAACATAGCATTATCATCTTTATATTTATTTATTAAAATTAAAAATTCTTTTTCCGAAAGTAATCCAGAAACTCGATCTTCATATAGTTTTTGAAAATATGTACTTTTACTTTGTAAATCCGTAATTATTTTAATTTCTTCTTTTTTCAGTGCATTTAATTTGTCTTTAAATAAATCTTGTTCTATTTCTTCTTCATTAAGTTTATTAAGAGTATCATTATCATAAAACTTATTTAGCATAGTATTTATTTTATCTAAAACAAAATTATGTAATTCATCTTCTCTTAGCCATTTTTTATTATCACAATTAGCCCAGTTATCTTTTTTATCCTTACAACATAAATATCCAAATCCATTTTCATTATTTTTTCCACATTTAGAAAAAATTCTATTACAATTCATACAATAAACTTTATTAGAAAATACATGTCTTGTACCATTTTTACAACTTCTAGTTTTTTCTTTTAATCTTTCCTGTACGGTATACCAAATACTAGGATCTATAATAGCTTTATGAGTATTATTTTTTCTGATTCTATCTTCCTCATCATTTTTAATAATTGTATGATTTTTATAACTTACAGTAGTTGTTTTAAATTGTACCATATTACCAATATAGACTTCATCTTTTAGAATATTTTTAATTGTTTGTTCAGACCATTTCATTTTTTTTCTTATATTTTTTTCAAATACTAAATTTGTATTTTCATTATCTACATGTCCAAAAATATCAAAATAATATTTTTCATGGTTTAAATTTTCTTTTAATTTTATTTCAAATTGATAGTAAATAATATGAGTACGATCTAATTCATTTGTTATTGTTGCAATACAAGTTACAGTTTTAGGAATAATATCATTTTCTTTTATAAGAATAAAATCTTCTTCATTAAAGTTGCTAATATCTAAATCTTTTTTTTCTGAATAATATATTTTTGTTCTATCGTCCGAATATCTTTTTAAAGTAATATCACATTTATTGTTAAACGTTTTCCTATCAGTAGTAATATAATTAAAACTAATTAAATTATTTAATATTTGCTCTTCTTTATTTGTAAAATTAATACTAATAATATAAGTGCCAGCTTTATCAATATAATCATAATCAAAATATTTTTTTAATAAAGGTATTTTAAGTTTAGAGCCATTTGCCATTTTATATTCAAGAGGACTTAATATCTTATCCTCATTAAGACCATTTGCAATTTTATCTAAGCCGTATCCTTTCATATATTCATCAAATATTCTTTTTACTGTAATGGAAGCAACGGAATCAGGTATTAAATGATTTTTATTTTCTGGATCTTTCAAGTATCCATATACAGCAAAACTTGCAGTACATTGACCGTCTTTTCTTTTTGATCTAAATGTTTCACGAATATTTAAAGAAGTATCTTCCAGCGTCCATTCATCAGTTAAACCTAAAATTTGACTTGTCTTTTTAGTTTCTCTTTTAGCATTATCAATTCTATCAACAATTGTTTTAAATCTAACGCCCCATTCGTGAAATTTATTATGCACATATTTTTCTATAAGTTCCGCATCTCTTGCAAATCTAGCTTGTGTTTTACATAAGACAATATCAACATTACCAGCTTCACATTCTTTAATCATTTTATTAAATTCTGGACGAGTAGCGTCTCCTCCAGACCAATCTTCATCACTATAAACACCAACTATTTTAAAGCCCTCATTAAGAGCATATTCTCTTAACATTAATTCTTGATTTTTAATACTTTCTGATAATTCATCTTTTGTAAGTTTATTACGATCTTCATCTGATAATCTTAAATATAATACCACTCTTAACTTAGCTACAAACTCAGTTTCTTTTAGTTGTTTAATAAAAATAACATCTCCTTATTATTTTTAAATGCAACTTCGAACCTACTAATATATAAAATTTATAAAAATCTATTTTCAATTCTTTTAATATATTTAAAGTATTTTTTATTAAATATATTTTTTAAATCATTCTCAGTAGGATTTTCTTTCTCACTTATAAATTCTTCTTTATAATTAAATTTATATTTTTTTTTAGCTTTTTTATTTTTAGTTATAATAACTCATTCCTTTCATTTTTAAAGCTACATAAAAATACATATTAAATAAAAATTTCAACTAATTATTAAAAAAATTAAACTTATTTATCTATATATTAATATTTATATTATAAAATTAATTTTAGTTTTCAATTTTTATTGCTGAATTTGTTATAATTTCTATCTTATCATAATTGATTATATGATTTTTATTCCATATTTTAGAACCTTTTGGAATTTCAATTTTTTCTGTTTCATATGCCCTTAAATCATTTTTGTAAAAAGTTTTAACCGCAATTATTTTATTTTCTTTAATAAAAGCAACAGCAAATTCTGCTTGATCAATTATTTGATTAGAATTGTTTTCTATTGTTATATCTATAATATTAGAATTTACCGTATATGTAGTTTTAATTTGATTAGTATATAAATAAGTATTTGTAATTTGCTCATCATTTATTTCTATTTTAGAATTTATTATAATTTTTTTTAATCTTTTTTTTATATTTGTAGGAATTACAATGCTTGTTAAGTAAGATGAATTACTATCAATATTTGGTATAATCATATTTTCTGTTGCTAAAATTTTATTTTTATTATCATAAAAAGTTACCGAAACTTGGGTTTGGTTTATTTTAAATAATTGATTATTTTTAAAATAAGCAATTATTTCATTTTTAGTATTATCTAAGTTTGTAACTACAGTTAATTTTTCATCAAAATTATTAATTATTTCTATCCCATTTTCATTTTTACTTATTTTAAATAATAATAGTGAAAATATCATCAATAATATAGCTATAATTAACATTTTTATTTCCTTTTTATTTTTCATAGAAAATTCCTTTCATCATCCATTATTACTCATTATACCATTGCATTATTTGAATATAAAGAATGAATTTATGAATTTTCATTGTTTGACTTTATAAATATTAAAATATATAATAAAATAAGAACTTTTAATAGGAGTATAAATATGAAATATATAACTAGGTTTAAAAATTTATTTATTTCCTTTTTTATATTATCTTTTCTGTTTTTTAAAGTTAATGTTTACGCAACTGATGGTTTAAGTATTCATGTTTTTGATGTTCTAAGCGATACTAATGATTTTGGGGATGCTATTTTATTGGAATCAAATAAACAATATTTATTAATTGATACTGCTACTGATAGTCAAAAAATTGTTAATTATCTCAATAAACATAATATTTCTCATATTAGTATACTTATTACTCATTTGCATGGTGATCATTATGGTGGATTAAATTATTTATTAGATAGTTCAATCCAAGTTGACAAACTTTATATGCCTGATTCATCAATCCTTAAAGCGATGAAAAAAATTGCTAAAAATACAGGAAAATTATCTTCCTATCAAAGCCGTGAAAATGTTTATTATTCAAAAATTAATAAAGCCGAAAAAAATAAAACACAAGTTGTTTATTTAGAAAAAGGGGATTCTTTTTCCTTCGGAAGTACTAATGTATCAGTTATTGGACCAGTTTTACTTTCTAATACTACAGGAGATTTAATAAATAATTTTTCTTTATCACTTATGATTCAAAATGGTAATACTAAATTTTTGACATGTGGAGATATAGAACGAGATCAAGAAAATGCTCTTATTTCTAGTGGAGTATCTTTAAAAGCAGATATTTTTAAATTAAATCATCATGGAAATACTACTGGAGATATTACGTTTTTAAAAGAAGTAAATCCATCTTTTACTTTTCGCTACATAAATGGAAATAACAATTCACTTGTTTCATATGCAGAAAAAAATTCTCTAGCATTTTCTAGTTCTAATAATGGAGTTATTAATTTTAAAATTATAAATGATAATATTGATGTTTCAGTCAGTAAAAACTACAAAAATCTTAAATTTCAATACTATGATGTTAAAACTAAAAATATTATTGCAGAGAAAACTTATCCTATTCAAACGGGAGCTACTTTTTATCCTAAACAAACTTGGTATCGAAGAAAAATAAATGGCTATAAATATGCATCTACTGTTACAAAACGTATTTCTAATGTACATTCAAATCATACCATTCGCGTTAATTATAAACAATCATCTTCCACTAACTCTAATATTAATGGAAATAATAATAATGCAAATAACAATAATGGAGGCAGTAATAATAATGGAAACAATAATAGTGGAAATATAGGTCTTAATAATTTTACATCAGAAGAGCAGGATTGTAATTCTTTGCTTGGAAGTGTAAATGATCCTGATTCAGTTGCTTGGTTATTACAACATATTCTAAATTATATTAAAGTTTTAGGACCACTTTTAGTTATTGTTATAAGTAGCTTTGATTTTGCTAAAATTATTATTCAAAGTGATGACGAAGCAATGGCGAAAGCTCAAAAAAAATTAATTATGCGATTGATTTTAGTAGCAGCTTTATTTTTTATTCCAACTATAGTTACAGCTTTACTTGATATTTTTGGAATTACAACTACAGCTACCTGTGGATTACAGTAATTAATTAATGTAATAATATTTAAAAATTGTTACCAAAAGAATTTAAAAGCACTTTGATCTGCTAGATTGTTTAAATTTTCCAGTTATTGCTTTGAATTAACGCGGTCATAAAATAATTCCAGACAAGCAAATCACTCACAAATTGCACGTATGGGTCAAATTGTTGTATCTGATGAAGATAATAAAAGTAGCATATCATTTTTTAAAACTTTTGAATTTGGTGTTGACATTATTTGACAGAAAAGCTTATTTATGCTATAATTTCTCCCCAGTTGTGAAACAATGTGAGGGTAAAATAACTAATATAAAAGTATAGTCTCATTGTAATTGCAATGGGACTTTTGTATATTGTATTAAACATAGAAAAATTATTAAAAAATATTTTATATTTTATAAAAATGAATTCTTAAAATAAACTTAAACACTGATAAAATGTTATGAATTTTATAAAACTATAATAGCATGACATAACATAACATTAAAAAAGATGAAACATTAATAGAAAATTGGGAAGCAATATTATCTTTTTATAAATACATATTAATAGATAAAGAAATATTAAATAAGGAGATTTAAAATATGGATAGATTTTCAAAAGTAATTACTACAAATAAAATGTCTATTGAAGCAGTTAGACCACTACCAAATAGACTTAGTTATTCAAAATTAGATATCTCATTTGATAAATATAGAGATTTTATTAATTGGTATTTATCAAATAATAATAAATTACCATTACTTTTAACTACTATATATGATGAAGCAAATATGTTATCACAAGAAGATATAAATTTAAGGTATCAATTTTTAAAATTATTAAATGAGTTAGACTTTAAAGAAATATCTTTTAAACTATCTGATAGTACATTACCTATTTATAATGAAATTATGAAAAAGATAGGTTGGAAACATTTTGATAAAACAAAATTGTTTATGACAATAGATAGAAAACCAAAAGAAAGAAAAAATCTAAATTTATTATCAGCACAGGGTAAAATAATGCTACCAGAAGAAAGCTTAATATGGGTACCGTCAACAATTATTAGTCAATTACAAAATAAAGTTGATGAAGATACATTAAAAAAGGCAATAGAATTGAAAGAAATAGTGTTTCAGTATTATATGAGAATAAATAGCTTATATCATACCGAAGAATTTACAGAATTTGATAAAGTATGGCTAGCTTATGATTTTATAAAAAGACATATAAGTTTTGCAAGTGAAGCAACGAGAATGGAAAACGGAAAACAAGTATTATATAATCCACAAAATAAATTTGATTGGGTTTCAGAACCACTTGGAACATATAAACATAAAAGAGGTGTCTGTGAAGGCCAAGCAAGACTTATGCAAACATTACTAAATAATCAATATTTAAGAAGTAATACTACTACTATTAATGGTACTTGTCCTATAGGTAATCACGTATGGGTTGGAACTGTCATAGATAATAAATTATTTCAAACTTGTTTAACAAAGGCTGGTCCATTTAAAGATTTACAAGCAAGAAACTATGTTGTAGATGATAACGAAACATATCCAAAGTTATATGTAAGCTCATCATTAAATAATGAAGAATTATTACAAATTCAATCTCATATTAAAAGATTAAGAAAAAAATAAAAATAACCTTTTCAAAATTGATTAGGTTATTTTTTATTGCATTTATAAGGATTTTGGCTTGAAATCACAATTTTATTATTAGAAGATTTAACCAATCGTGCAGTAGCGCCAGTAGGACCAATAGGACCGGTTTCACCGGTAAGACCAATTAAACCTTGAATACCTTGTGGTCCGGTTTCTCCAGTAGGGCCAGTCGGACCAGTTGCTCCAGTAGCTCCGGTTGCCCCAGTTGGACCAGTTGCTCCAGTAGCTCCGGTTGCCCCAGTTGGACCAGTCGGACCACCAGCAGGTCCAGTAGGACCAGTTGGACCAGTCGGACCAGCACAGAATATAGGTCTAGGCGGACGAGGTGGATGAGGTCTAATCATACCATCATTAAAATTATTTGTTTGGTTAAAATTCATATTATATCTCCTTTCATTATAAAATATGCGAAATTTGTAAAAAATTAAATAATAACTACCTATTTAACATATATTTAAATGAGGTGAAATATGCAAACATATATTGTGCAAGCAGGGGATAATTTTTTTATGAAGAATTAATAAAAAAATATAATATAATATCTATTTTATGACATTCTAAGATTTGTCAAGAATAAAATTTTATGATATTATAGACACTACAAAAAGACACGAAATTTCTAAATTT
>CANRGD010000016.1 GCA_947630105.1 uncultured Bacilli bacterium
TTCATTTTTGGATTCCATCTTCTTTTTTGATGTCCAAAATGAACACCAGCTTCTAATAAATAATTCATTGATACAATTGTCATAATAATTTTTCTCCTTCGTTTTATCTTCTATTAGTTTCGAATATTTATCACCTTTTGGCACTAGATAAATAAATCCACTAATATGTTTATTTTGTTAAAGCTGCTACTATATCAGCTTTTTTTAATCCAGTAACAGAAATTTTCTTTTTAGCTGCTACTTCTTTTAATTCAGCAACAGTCATTTTAGAATAATCTACTGTTTCTTCTTTTGATTTAGATTCTTTTTTAGGTTCTTCTTTTTCTACTTTTTTAGGTGTTGCTTTTTTTTGTGCAGTTGTACTTATTGTAACTTCATGTCCAATTACTTCACTTGCTTTAGTAATTTTTCCAGCTTTACCATCTTTAGCTACTTTAACAAATTCACTAAACATTTTAGGGTCATTAATAGCTATTTCTGATAACATTTTACGGTTAACTTCAACACCGGCTTTTGTTAAACCTTCAATAAATCTAGAATAACTAATGTCATTTTGACGACAAGCAGCGTTAATTCTTGTTATCCATAATTTTCTGAAATCTCTTTTCTTTTGTTTTCTATCTCTAAAAGCATATTGACCAGAATGCATTAATTGTTCCTTTGCTGTTTTATAAAGTCTATGTTTGCTTCCAAAATAACCTTTAGCTTGTTTTAATACTTTTTTATGACGAGCTTTTGTAACTGCTCCATTTTTTACTCTTGCCATTTTTCTTCCTCCTTCTTTTGCAAATTTAAATTAGATTAAATTTTTTAATCTATTTTTATCTGCTTTACTTAAATTAGATCCTTTTCTATTCTTTCTATTTACACTTGTAGATTTATATCCTGTATTATGTCTACTTCCTTGTTTTCCTATTTTGATATCATTTTTACGTTTATTTAGTATTTTTGATAGACCTTTATGTGTCTTTATTTTTGGCATATTTTTCCCTCCTACTTATTTGTTTTTTTTGGTACTAATAACATTGTCATTGTTCTACCATCTAACTTAGGTTTTTGATCTATATCCGCATATTCCATAACTCGAGATGCAAAACGTTCTAGAACTTCCTTACCTAATTCTGTATGAGCCATTTGACGACCTTTGAAACGAATTGTAAGTTTTATTCTGTCACCTTTTTGTAAATACTTAGTCGCATTTCTTAATTTTGTTTCAAAATCCCCTACATCAATAACAGGTGATAAACGATATTCTTTTAGCTCTGACATATTAGCTTTTTGTCTTTTTAAGGCTTCTTTTTCCTTCTTTTGTTTTTCATAACGGAATTTATTATAATCCATTACTTTACATACTGGTGGATTAGCATTGGGACTAATTAATACTAAATCAAGAGCGGCATAAGATGCTAAAGTTTGAGCGTCTTGAATTGTTTTAATTCCAACTTGTTCACCATTAGGACCAATAACTAAAACTTCAGGAGCTTTAATTTGATCATTAATCAACATGTTATTTTTATCTTTTGCGATACCTAACACCTCCATAAAATAAGAAAAGTGGATATATTTATATCCACCTAAAAACCTAATATATAATATAATTTTTCATAATATTATCTTGGCTTTTGACCTATCGCTATTCGCTGATCAGGTGGATATTAATCTCTTTCCTTTTTCTTAACTAGTAATATTATATGTAGCAACTATTTAAAAGTCAACATTTTTTTAATTTATTTTTTATAAAATGCTCCTATAAACTGACGTCCTGCACGTGATTGGTCATTTAATCCATAGGGGCTGGCAGCAAAATTTGAATAATAATTAGAATCAGTAATTGTATCATTATTACTTAATATATATTGTCTAATATTTCTTTTTTCAAATTGCTCTATTAATGCTTTTCTCATATCGATTGTAAAAATTGTTTTTCCATCTTTTTCAGAAGCTACAATGGCATTTTTCCAAACTTCTTTATCTTTGGCCCAACCTGGGAAATTATTATACGTCCAATTAGGTCCTGCACAAGCGCCTACAATGGCTAATAAATCTTCATCATGACTACCACAAGCTTCAACTAAGCTATCAGCAATCATCATAGGTAATTTAGCATCTATTAATTCTGCTGAACAATGACCTACTGCTGTAAAACCATGTTTTCTATCTGTAATCATTACTACTGGACAATCAGCAACGGGATGACCTGCTACTATATCAGGCGCATCTTTAGTAATTATTAATATGTCTTCATTAATATCAGACCAACCATTAGGATGTGCTTTTGCATAGTCTTCTGTTAATTTAAAAGATGTACCAATTTTTGTACCTTCACCTTTTAAATATTTACTACTATCAACTTGATCAGCCATAAACATTTTATGACCATCAAAACCATAGTCATTTCCTAATTGTATTCTACGACGCATAAAATCTTCTCTTCGTTGTTGAGCACTCCACTCTGCTGGATAAAATCTAGCATTTGTATTCATATTTCCATAATCTTTTTTTGTATCTACAAAAGTTAATGTTTCCATTGTCTCCCCCCTATACACTCAATGTGTTAATAATTATATCACAAAATTTGCAAAAAAGCAAAGATTTCTTAATAAAATAGCCAATATTTAAAAGTATTGACTATGTAATTAGACTTTTTAATTTAATATTTTTTCTTCTCTTTTTACTTTTTCTTTTTGTTTTAATTTTGCGGCTTCAATAAAAGCTGCAATTATTTTTTGAGGGTTTAAGTCAAAATCATAACTTATTTCTGGATGCCACTGCACTCCTATATTAAATACTTCATTTGGATACTCTATTGCTTCTATTAAACCATCTGTACTATAGGCAACTACTTTGTAAGTATTATTATCTGTTGCATGATAATGATGAAAACTATTTACTTCTATTTCATCTTGCCCTAATATCTCATATAGTTTAGAATTTTTTTTAATTTTTACTTTATGAGTTAAGGAATTATCATCTTCTTGATGATGATTTAAAGGTGTTTCATTTTTTTCTAAGTTTATTTCTTCGTTGTAGCAACTCATTAGTTGCATTCCTAAACAAATTCCTAAGACTGGTATTTCCTTTTTTATAGCTTCTTCTAATAAATAACGATCATAGGGAGTAAATTTTATTCCACCAGGTAAAATCAAACCATCACAACTAGCTAAATTTTCGTCTATTATTTCTTTTTCTTCTTTACTTAAACTAGGAAATTCATTACCTTTTGTTTCTATATAATTAATATCTTGAACTGGCACTATAGAAAAAACATAACCTCCTGCTTTTTGAATTGTTCTTCTTACTTTTTCTCCTAAATATAAAATTGGTCTTTCATCTTTTAATTTTTGATATCTTAAAGGTATTCCAATAATGGGTTTATTCATCACTATTTCACCTTCTGGTTTAACTTATTTTATTATTAAAATTTTATTTTATCTGTAATATATTTTTCGACGTCTTCTAATTTTACTACTTCTTGTTCCATGGTATCTCTATTTCTTATCGTTACGGTTTTATTATTTAGTGTTTCATCATCTACTGTTAAAGCAAATGGTGTTCCTACTGCATCACTACGACGATATCTTTTACCAATAGAGGCTGTTTCATCATAACTTACTGAGAAGCTTTTACTTAGTTCTTTATATATTTCTTTAGCTTTTTCTGAATGTAGTTTTTTATTTAGGGGTAATATAGTTACTTTATAAGGTGCTAAATATGGGTGTAATTTCATTACTTCTCTTACATCACCTTTTTCTAATTCTTCAACTGTATAGGCATTACATAATATAGTTAAAAATGTTCTTTCTACTCCTAAACTTGGTTCTATTACATATGGAATATATTTTTCATTAGTTTCTGAATCTAAATATTCTTGACTAACTCCTGATGTCTTCTGATGCTGTTTTAAATCATAATCTGTACGTGAAGCTATACCCCATAATTCTCCCCAACCAAAAGGAAATTTATATTCTATATCTGTTGTTGCATTACTATAAAATGATAATTCTTCTTTCGAATGATCTCTTAATCTTAAATCTTCTTCTTTTATTCCTAATGACTTTAAAAAATTATAACAAAAATCTTTATAATATTTATGCCATTCTAATTCTGTTCCTGGTTTACAGAAAAATTCAAGTTCCATTTGTTCAAATTCACGAACTCTAAATATAAAATTTCCAGGTGTAATTTCATTTCTAAAACTTTTACCAACTTGTCCTATTCCAAATGGTATTTTTAAACGCATACTTCTTTGTACATTTAAAAAATCTGCAAATATACCTTGTGCTGTTTCTGGTCTTAAATAAATTGTACTTTTAGCATCTTCTGTAACTCCTTGGAATGTTTTAAACATTAAGTTAAATTCACGTATATCTGTATAATTTAATTCTCCACAATTAGGACAAACTATATTATTTTTTCTAATATAGTCCATTAATTCTTGATGAGTCATTCCTGCTGCATCTTCTACTCCATTATCTTCTACTAGTTTATCTGCTCTATGTCTTGTTTTACATTTTTTGCAGTCAATTAATGGATCTGAAAAAGTTGCTAAGTGACCACTTGCTTCCCAAACTTTTGGATTCATCAATATGGCACTATCTAAGCCTACGTTATTTTCATCTTCTTGTATAAATTTTTTTAACCAGGCATTCTTTATATTATTTTTTAATAACATTCCTACTGGCCCATAATCCCAAGTATTAGCAAGTCCTCCATAGATTTCACTTCCTTGAAAAATAAATCCATATTGTTTGCAATAATTTACTAATTTTTCCATTGTTAATTTTTCCATTTTTATATCTCCTTTTATTTTATAAAGAAAAAACTTTTAGATATTTGTAAGGACGAAAGTTTTTTCCGCGGTTCCACCTTACTTATTCTAAAAGAATCAGCTTTTTCTATACTGCTCGTAGTTTTCCACACTAGTCATCGCACTTATTAATTTTATATTACTTATAAATTTAAAAGATGTCAAGGGAAAATAAAAACTTAGCTTTTTATTACTTGCAATTTTTCTAGTTGCTTAATAAAATTTTTACTTTTTAAATAAATGCCCGTATATTTTTCATAATAAGAAGTTAAAAAATCATTTATTTCTTTGCTTACATTTTCAGCGACATCTAATTTTGTAATATTTTTTATATCAACATAATTATACATTCTTATCATTTTAATGGTTTGTTCTTTTACAAAGGGTTCTGTTGTGTGGCAATTTTTACATACATAACCACCACTATCAGCTGACAAAGTAACAATGGCTTTAGAACTACCACAAATACTGCAAGAATCTATATTAGGTTTAACACCTAAATATTCAAGTAATTTTAATTCTAATATATTTGTTAAAACAAAGGGTGATAAGCCAGCTTCCATTTTTAAAAGGGTATCTTTTAATAAAATAAAAATATTACTATCATCACTTTGTTTTTTTACTTGAGTTACTAAATCTAAAACTAATGAGGCATAACTTATTTTTTCTAAATCTTGCATGATATTTTTAAAGGAGTTTATTAAATCGACTCCTATTAATGTAGATAAGCCTTTTTCTTTATAATAAATATGAAAAGTACCATAGAGTAATTTGCGACTTACGCCACGGAGTTTACTTTTCATATTACGACAACCTTTAGACATTATACCTATTACGCCATATTTTTCTGTTAAAACATTTAATATTTTACTGGATTCACTATAGTTTGTTTCACTTAGAACTATTCCTTCTAAACTTTCTATTTTCATTAAAATCACTTCTTTTTTATTTGTTTTAATAAATTATAGTATCTAATATCTCCTGTTTTAATAAATAATTTCCAGAGAATGTCTGTATTCATAAAATCACCTCTACTTATATAGTGGTGATTTTATGTAAAAATTATTCATCTATGTCTTTGAGACCTAATTCTAAGAAATATTTTTCTTGATCACGCCAATTTTTTAAAGTTTTGACATATGTTTCTAAATAAACTTTTTTGCCTAAAAATTTTTCCATTTCATAACGGGCTTTACTTCCTATTTCTTTTAACATTTGTCCATTTTTACCTATTATTATTTTTTTAATATTATCTCTTTCAACTACTATTAATATTTGGATATGAACTACTTTTTCATCTTCTTCATAGTTTTCAACATAACAAGTTACAGTATGAGGAATTTCATCATGAGTTAATTCTAAAATTTTTTCACGTAGAAATTCGGCCATAATAAAGCGAGTAGAGACATTTGTTAATTCATCTTTAGAATATATAGTAGCAGTTTCTGGTAATATTTTTTTTAAGGATTTTATTATAGCTTGACAATTATCATTATTTTTTGCAGATATAGGGATAATTTCGGTAAAAGGATATAGATCTTTTAGAGAAGATATTTTCGTTAAAATTTCTGTTTTATCTTTTATTTGGTCTACTTTATTTAAAAGTAAAAAAATAGGAATGTTTTTATTTTTTATTTTTTCTAAAATGAAAGCATCACCTTTACCAAAGCCTTTAGCTATATCTATTAAAAATAATATAGCATCTACTCCTTCGGTATTAGAATAAGCTTTTTTATTTAATAAAGTTCCAAGTTTATGAGTTGGTTTATGAATACCTGGTGTATCAACAAAAATAATTTGTGATTCATCGTCATTATAAATTCCTTGAATTATATTTCTTGTAGTACCACTAACATTAGAGGTTATGGCTAGTTTCATTCCTAATAAACTATTTAGTAAAGTGCTTTTTCCGACATTTGGTCTTCCTACTAAACTAACAAAGCCACATTTCATTTTAAATCCTCACTATCAAAGGGATGAGGGCATAAATCTTTTACTAAGTATTTTTGGACTTCACCTTTTGTTGAATAGCAATAAATTGGGGCATCTTTTGGAAAAAATTCACTAATAACTTGGCGGCAAATAAAACATGGCTCGCAAATTTCACCACTAGAAACCATAAGATGTAATTCTTTAAAATCGTTTTTAGTATAGCCAGCACTAACAGCACTAAATATGGCATTACGTTCAGCACAAATTGTAGCACCATAACTAGCATTTTCTACATTTACTCCATTAAATTCTTTTAAATCTTGACATACAACTATGGCACTGACATGAAAATTGGAATATGGGGCATAGCTATTTTTTTGTAATTCTAATAATTTTTCTTTCATATAATGATACTCCTTAATAATTCTAATATTTTGGGAACAAATATAATAAGCCCAGTTATAGCTGAAATAATGGCCATCATTAAGACACCGGCACTGGCTGTATCTTTAGCAGCTTTAGCTAAGGGATGAATATTAGGGGATGCTAAATCAACTACATGTTCAATAGCGGTATTAAAGAATTCAGCCATTAAGACTAAGCCAATTAAAATAAGACAAACTAACCACTCAATATAAGATATATTAAAGAAAAAGCCAGCTGCTATTACTAATAAAGCAATGAGGGTATGAATTTTTAAATTTTGTTCAGAAATATAGGCTTCTAGTATTCCTATACCAGCATATTTAAAACTATTTCTTAATCTTTTTTTATCTAATTTTAGTGAGTTTTTGTTTTTATCTGGTAATTCCATTTTCTTCTAGGACCTCCTCTTGCTTAGTAAACATAATTTTTTCATCTTCTTTAGTTAAATGGTCATATCCTAAGAGATGATAAAAACCATGAACTGCTAAGAATGTTAATTCTCTTAAAAAAGAATGGTTATAAGATAGGCTTTGTTCTTTGGCTTTATCAAGTGATATATATATGTCTCCTAATATTCGTTCTTTTGAAGGTAAAATTAAAGTTTTTTCATCTTCTAAAGCAAAGGTAATAACATCTGTTTCTTTATCAATATTTCGATATTGATTATTTAATTTTTTTATATATTCGTTATTTACTATAATCAGATTAAAGCTTGTGTTTTTTAAATTTTCTTTTTTCATAGCTTTAATAAGAACTTTTTTAACAATTTTTAATTCTTTAAGGGAAGTTGTTGTTTGATTATAAATTTCTATTTTATTCATATTTACTCCTATAATAAAGTTATTATTCCAATTAGTATTATGATGGAAATAATATTTAAAAATATTTCATTATGAAATATTTTAGGTAATTTTTCGCCAATTTTTGTTAAAAGATAGTAGATAATAAAGCCTAAGCAACCACCTATTAGATTTAATATAATATCATCTACATCAAATACTCTTCCAATAGATAGTTGTACTAATTCAATAGAAATACTTACTAAAAAAGTTAAAAACATAATTAATGTTATTTTTTCACTTTTTAAATAATAACTTATAAAAAAACCATATGGTAAAAACATGAGCATATTTCCTATGACATTTTTATAAAATAATCTACTAGTCATATTATATCTTAAAATTTCTTTAAAGGGAATAAAATTATTACTAGCCCACAGTGTATTATCTCTAAATGTTACTACTTGAAACAGGCATATAATATAGATAAAAAAACTAAGCATAATTAATTCTTTATAGAAAGTAAATTTTATTTTATATTTTAAAATATAACAAATTCTAAATGATACTAAGACAACTATTGTTATAATTAACATGGGCCAAGTAAAACCTAAGACATTATGAATAGTAGTTGTAAGTGGCTTTAACATCGGATCACTCCTCTGGTTCTTTTTTTTCTATATCGATGTTTGATATATCTTGATATTTAGTGATATCTTCTTTTACTTTCATAAATACTTCTATATATATTTTACTATTATTTTGTTCTTTTTTCAAAACTTTTTTAGAAATTATAGATTCATTGGTACTTAATTGATCTTTAATTTTTTTACTAGCAATTTTTAGGGCTTTTAAAGAGGCATTTTCTAGGGTATATTTTTCTTTTTTTACTTTTGTTTCAAAATAGTGAGTAAAATTTATATTTATGGGTAATAAATTATCTTTAATAAGAGGAATATTTTTTACTTTTTTAGTTTTATAATTAGTAAATAAATTTATTTCTTTAGCAAAAAAATTTATTTGAAAGCCGATACTCTTTTTGCCAGTTAAAGTTTCTTCTTGATAATTTTTAGGTAAAGTTATTTTTATTTTGTACCATACTTCTCCATAAACTACTCCAGTTGCACATTTTTTGGAGACAATATCTTCTTTATTATGAATAAAGCCGCTTATAAGAATATCATTTTTATGAACATAGTCACTTATTTTAGTAACTACTTCCCCTTTGGTAGCAGCTATAGAAACTATTCTAGCATCTTTTTTTGCCACTATATTTCTAGGAGTACATTGTAGTTGTGCTGTATTTTTTCTACGCTGTTCAACTTTCACAATATATTTAGTACCTTGTTCTTCAATTTCTAACCATTCTAAATTGTCAACTTCTTTTTTTAAAATGGAAGCTATTATTTTTTCTTTTTTGGTAAAAGATACTTTAAAATTATATTTTTTTATACCATTATATTTTAAATTATTATTAACTATTTCAATAATTTCTCTATTGGGATGAACTATTTCAATTTCAAAAATTAAGTTACTGAGAAAAATATTAACAATAATAGCAAAGATGAAAAAAGTAATAAAAATAAGATTATTTTTTATTAAAAATTTATATTTATTTATTCCTAAGTACTGAATTATTTCAATTTTATAGGTGGTTTTTAATTTAATTAGATTTTTATAATCTTCATAATTAATTATTATAATTGCTTCATGAGCTTTTGATGAAATATAATAGATGTTAATTTTTTGTTTTATTAATTCTTTTATAAAATAATTGGGATTTTTACCAGTTATTTTTATTTTTACTTGATTAGTCATGTAGAACCTCTAAGGTTAATAATTCTCCTACAATTAATATTTCATCATCTAAAAGTTTACTTAGGACTAAGTTATTACCAGTTATAACAATTTTTTTATCTCCACCTAGTAAGGATATACGATCATTTTCTAGGGAAATAATTTTGGAATAATTGACAATATGTATTTTATCAAAATAAATTGTTAATCTAAATTCTATGTCTTTAATATAGTTTTTAATGTTTTCTATCATTAAATCACCTTTTTAAAGTATATGAGTTAATTTAGATTAATAGAAAAAGAAATGCTTTTTTGGCATCTCTTTTAATTTAACTTAGCTTTAATAATTTCGCTTACTTCTTTCATATCGGTCTTACCTTTTAATTGTTGATTTGCTTCTTTCATTATTTTTCCCATATCTTTTTGACTTGTTGGTTTTATTTCAGCAAAGATGGAATCAATAACTTCAAGAACTTCTTCTTTTGTTAATTGTTTTGGTAAATAAGTCATTAAAATTGCTAGTTCACTTTCTGTTTTAGCTATTAAATCTTCACGATTAGCTTTAGTAAATTCGGCTATAGAATCACGGCGCATTTTGATTTGTTTATTTACTACATCAATTAATAAGTCATCATTTATTTCTTTTTTTCTATCAATATGTTCTAAGTCCATAGCTGCTTTAACCATTCTAATAACGGTAAGGCGTTCTTTATCCTTAGCTTTCATGGCTTCAATCATATCATTTTTTAATTTTTCGACCATTTTTAATTTCTCCTTTTTTATCTGAAAAAAGAGATATTAATTATCTCTATTTCTATTTGCTCTATCTCTTTTTCTGGAATTTTTAATTCCTTCTTTCTTTGCTGCTCTTCTTCTTACCCCTGGTTTATCATATGCTTCTCTTTTTTTCCATTCTGAAGGGACACCGTCTCTTGCTACTTTTTGTTTGAACTTTCTTAGAGCTTGATCAAGATTACCTCTAACAGTTACTTTAGTTGCCACCAATTATCCCTCCCTTCGTTTTAACTAAAATGAATTATACCAAAAGATTATTTATTTTTCAACAAAAATTTTATTTTTTATTGAAAATACTACAAAATGCGACCTTATTTTTTAAAAAATTACTATTCTAAAGGACATAAATTATTATCATTTATTCTTCTAAGTCCTGATCCTAAAGAATAGCCGGCTTCTTTTAAAATCTTAATTACATTTGTTAGGGCATTAATTATGGTACCAGTTATAGTTGTTGAACCACCATATATAGTTTCTAAAATATTATCATCAATTTGTTTCAATGTTATTACACCTTTCTGGGTTAGTTATGCCTTCAATTACGCCTGATAAAAAGACAATAACTGCCGCTACTACGAGACATATCCAGGCATTTCCTCCCGTTATTTTTTCCATTTCAGTAGTATTTAAAATATTCATATTATCCTCCTTTTAGATAATTTTAAAAATATTATAAGTATGAATTTTTTTCTTTTTGATAGAAAATTCTATTATATCTTGGTCTTTATATAAGTTTGTAGGAAAGTTTATGGTTAATAAAACTTCATGATAGAAATTTTTATTTTTAGTTAAAACGTTTTTAGTTACTTGTTTTACTTTGTAACTATATTTGTTAGCATTATCTTGAATATATTTATTTTGATAAAAATATTTAAGATTATCATCATCTACTAGGACTAGGACAATATTCTTATTTATTAGTATTCCATTATATTTAAGATATGAATAATATTTGGAATAAAACAAGAAAATGATAAATAGAGTTATAAAAAATAATAAGATAAAAATAAAACAACAGAGTAATACTTTTTGTTCATATTTTCTACTTTTCATGAAGAGCTCCATTTTCTAATTTAAAGGTATGGTCGAAGAGCTTCTTATTATTAAAGCGATGAGAAATAATAATTACTATTTTATCATTCAAGTAAGTAAACATATTAGTTAGAATTTTCTTTTCTTTCGCTATATCTATTTGACTTAGGGCTTCATCAAAAATATAAATATTACTTTGACGAAGAAGACTTCTAGCTAAAATAATTCTTTGTCTTTCTCCACCACTAAAATTAAAACCATTTTCTTCAACTATTTTTTCATAGGCTATATCTTTATCAATTATTTCATTAAGTAAACAAATAGCTGCTACATTTAAAAAGTCTTTTTCTGATATTTCTTTATAAAGACAAATATTATTTTTAATAGTATCGGTAAATAAATATTCATTGTTAGAAACATAAGTAATATTGTTTCTTATATTTTCTAGATGGTAATGGTTTATATCTATATTAGCTATGGAAACAACATTATATGGAACAGTAATATAACGCATTAATATTTTCATTAAACTACTTTTTCCACTACCACTTTCTCCTGTTATTAGAATTTTTTCACCTCTTTTTATTTGAAAATTAAAATTTTTGAATAAATATCTACTTCCTACTTTATAGGTTAAATTATTTATAATAATATCACCTACTAAATCATAAGAAAGATAATAAAAATTATTAGTAAAGGTTTCTTGTTTTATGACAAATAAATCATCTATTCTTTTTAAAGCAATAGAAAAGTCATAATAATTTTCTAATAATTCAATAAAATTTTTCCAAGATATATTAAAGTAAGTAAAACATGATTGATAAATAATAATTTCCCCTAAAGTTAATTTGCCTTTAATTACTAAATAACTTCCTAAAGCATAGATTATTACTAGTAAAAAATCATTAATTAGTTTTTTTATAAAGTTAAGTTTTTCAAAGTTTAGATAATATGTGTAAATATTATCTAACATATTTTTATATTTATAAAAGAATCTATCAATAAGTCTTTTTTCAAGATGACTGCCTTTTATGGTATCAACATTACTTATTGACTCTATTAAATATGAATTTAACATATCTTCATCTTTACTAATGCGATGAAGAAATTTTCTTTTTTTACTACTATTTATTTTGGTAATAAATATCAAGAAAGTGGCAAATAAAATAATTATTAAAGCCAATTTATTTTGATATTTAAATAAAAAGTAGCTAAATATTAAAATACTTATAACATCTGTTGATAAAAAACAAATTAAGTTAGCTAAAAAAGTTTTAATAGTAATTAAATCACGAAAACGAGATATAACCTCCCCTGTTGTCCTATTTTTATAATATAAATATGGAAGTAAGAGAACTTGTTTAAAAGTTTTAAAAGTAGTAGATTCATCAAAATATGTTAATATTTTATTTAAAATTATATTTCTAAAGATGGTAGTTAATTCTTTAAATAAATAAATTATTAATAATAAATAACTTATAAGGAATAAATTATCGGATACTTCGAAATTAATAGCATTATCAAGAAGAAATTTAAAATGAAATGATGCCAACAAATTAAAGATAAAATAGAAAAAAGTTAAGATTAAAAAAAGAAATAGAAGTAATTTATTTTTACTAAGCGAAGATAAAATATTTTGAAAAATAAATTTATTTTTTTGCATGAGAGGCAATTTCTTTGTTGGATACAAAAACATAAAATTTCCACTAGATAATAATTTAAATTCAGCTAGGGAAATAATTTTTTTCCCTTTTGCTGGATCCATTATAGTTATAAAATTAGTTTTTTTATCTATTTCATAAATAACTACAAAATGTTTATAATTTTTATTTAATATTACATGAGCGATACAGGGAAGATTACTTTTTTCAATATTAGTTATATCTCCTGCCATTCCTAGTGCAGAAAAACCTAGTTTTGTTGCGCCTTCTACTAATTGATAAAGTGATACTCCCTCTTTTGAGGTATTTGTAAGTTCTCTTAAATATTCTTTAGATACTTCTCCTCCATAAAATCTAATTATTGATAATAAACAACAAATACCACAGTCCTTTATGCCATCTTGTAAGACTACTTTTAACTTCAACCTATTGCTCTCACCTCCTATTAAATTATTAACATTTTTTTAAAAAAAAGAAAAAAAAGAAGAATTAATCTTCTTTTAGAGGATGTTATTTTATTTTTTTCTTGATCAAACGCGTGATATATTGATAAAGAGTTTATTAGAAAAAACAAATATTTCTTAAACAAACAAAATAAATCCCAAATTTATGGTAGCATATTTTACTTTTTTTTCTATTTAATTAATAATTTTTTTAAATTTAACTGTCAATTATTTACATAAAGTGTTTTTATTTATTGCTTGTTCATACACAGGTAATTGCTCCATCATAGATTTAATAAAATTAGGAGTTTTTAAGAGTTTTTCTATATCTTCATTAGAAAAATCTAATAATTTTAAATATTCTATTATTGCTTGCATTTAATGTCCCCTCCTTTTTTTCGCTTTTACATTCTAGCATATTTTTTATAATTTAGCAAGTTTTCTCTTCTTTAAAACACTTATTTTTTATTTTATAAGGCAAAGAAAAATGCACTTTAAAAGTACATCTTAATAAATAAAAATGGTGTCCGCGAGGCGACTCGAACGCCTGACCGATCGCTTAGAAGGCGATTGCTCTATCCAGCTGAGCTACGCAGACAACTTCAACTGACATGTACCATTATATAACAGAAAAGATTATATTTCAAGTCCTTTTTTGTTAAAAAACTTACGATATTTTTTTACTAAATAATTATTTTTAAAGTCGGTTTCAGCTTGTTTAGCACTATTTTCAAACATTATAGCACTAGATGAAATTTTTTGTCCTAACAATTCATATAAATCATGAGCATGAATTAATTCATGAATATTAACTAAAGCTGTTTGTAAATCTACTACAGGTGGTATAAATATTTTTAAATCTTCTAATAAACCATTAGAATCTAATTTGTAATTCACACCATAAAAATGATCATCCATACAAGAAATTACTTTTTTACTAATATATTCATAAAAAGTAGATTCATATAATAAAAAGTCTTTAACATCTTCAGAAGTTATACAAATATCTAATAACTTTTTAATATCTAGTGGTTTTATTTGTACTTTATGAGGATTACTTTTAAATGATGTACAATAATTATTAACTTCCTCTAAATAAGTATAACAAGATAAAGTATTAAAATTATTTAGGGTTTTTACCTCAGTTAAAAATTCCCCAAGTGCAGATAAGTTTTTTATATTTTTAAAATAATAAGTAATAAGATTAAGAAGATATCTTTCATTATTAAGAAATTTTAAGTAGTCTTTTAATAAAATAATAATTTCTCTAGATGTATTATTAAAATTAAAAACATTTAGACATCTTAAATATGTTTTAATAAAATATTTTAGCAGGAAAAAAACTTCTTCACTATTTTGAAGCTTTATTTTCTTTATTTCTAATAATAAATCTTTTTTAGTCATAAATCATCAATAACTTAGTTTACTTAAAAATTATATTTTGTCAATTTAAATCAGATTTAGTAATATACTTTACTTCTTTAGAATTTACTTCAAACATAACCATATTTACAGAATAATTATCAAATACGGAATAAGCTATACTATATATAACTTCTTCTAAAATCTTATCATCTTTTTCATATAAATAATCATTAAAATTTAAAAATAAGACATCATTTTCTTCTTTATAATTAAGTAATTCTACTTTACTATTTAAAACACTCATGAGATTTGGTTCATAAATATAACTGGTTGTTAATTCTTCAATTATAATTTTTATTTTATCACGATCATCATTTAAATATTTAGTAACAGGAACATAATACATTACATCTTCAATATTTTCTAAATAATAAATAACTACTTTAGAAATATTATTTCTAGAATTTATTAAATATTTATTATTAATACCTATTTTTTTATCTAAAATTAGAGGTAATTTTTCTTTACTATGAGGATAATTAGTTAAGGGGGTATTTTCAACTAGAATTTTAACTTTAGAAAATTCTTTTAATTCTAAGAGGGAATAAACAATGGAGGTAATTAGTTGTTTTTCTTTTGCTTCTTCGATAGTTAAAAATTCTTTAGAAAAATTAAGTGTCACAGTATCTTTTTCTATATTAAGGCTATTAAGGGTAGTATTTCTGGGAATAATTCCTTGAAGACCATTAGGAATTTTATTATTTTCTTGGGCATATAAATTAGAAATTATTTCATATACTTTATCTTCTAAATTAGTTGCTTCAATAAATATTTTTGTTTTAACTAAGAAAAGATTTTCATTTAGTAAATAAATACTATTAGTAGCTAAATTTGTTGTTACTTCATAATTAGTTCTAATAACATTTTCTTTTTCTTGATTAAAGGTTGGTATAGAAAAAGCAGTTAATATAATAAACATTGAAAGTGTTGTTATGAATATTTTTCTAAGGGCTTTAGTTCTAAGCATACTCTCACCTAATACATTTTATGAAAAAACGTACTAAAATAGTACGCTTAAATTGATAATTCTTTAAGTTTTAATAATTCTACTACAGCTCCTGCTCTTCCATTTACACCTAGTTTTTGCATAACATTAGATATATGATTGCGAACTGTTTTTTCACTTATTCCTAATTCTTTAGCTATAT
Source organism: uncultured Bacilli bacterium (assembly GCA_947630105.1). Lineage (GTDB taxonomy): Bacteria > Bacillota_I > Bacilli_A > RF39 > UBA660 > CANRGD01. The sequence continues at coordinate 16,246 of CANRGD010000016.1, forward strand.
CTTTTGTACTCATGTTATTTATTAAAAGCTCAAAGATTTTTCTTTCTCGTGGTGTTAAAATACTATTAGTCATTTTTATATCACCTAGAATATTTTATGAAAAAGCAGGATATAGTTGTATGTATTTACCTATTATTTTTTTTGAAATTTTATTGTAATAAACATTTTATTTTTATAATTTTCTTGAACAAGACGCATTAAATTATTAGCTAAAGTATTGTCATGTTTTTCGGAGATACAGACAATATCAACATTGGAGTTATCTATTTTTACGAAGCAATCTAGTTTATATTTTTCTTTGATAGACTTTTCTAAAGCTTCTTCTTTGCCTTGAACTTCATTTAAGTATTTTAATTGCTCATAGACATTATTTTTTTCTTCATTAGTGACATCTTCAGTTGTTAATTTCTTTTGTAAATCATCCATTACAGTTTGTCTTTCTTCTTCAAGTGATACTCTCATAGCAACAAGGGATGAAACTTCTTCTACTGTTGTGGTGGTAGATGGTTCTTCTTTCGGTGTTGTTTTTTTGGCTGTTATTAATAATTCATTAGGCATGGTAATATAATAGATACTTAAAACTAATATTAATGTGATTAATGTTAAGAACCATAAATTTTGTTTATTGATCATAAAAGTTCCTCCATTCATTTAAATATATGAATAATTAAATGAAATATGCAAAAAAAAGAAATATCTTAACAATATTTCTAGTTATTTAATATTCTTTCAACAGCTGTTAATAGACCTATTTTTCCATAAGGATAAGTTAAGGAGCCTTGCATATAGGCAATAAATGGTTCTCTTAAGGGGCCATCACATGATAATTCAATTGATGAGCCTTGAATAAAGGAACCACTGGCCATAATAATTTTATCATCATAACCTGGCATCGCACTTGGTTCAACAATCGCTTGGGAATCTATAGCAGATGCTTGTTGAATTCCACGAGTAAATTCTATTAGTTTATTTTCATCTTTAAAAATAATACTTTGAACTATATCTATTCTTTCTTCAGTATATTTTGGTTCTACTTCATAGCCTAATTTTTCTAATACACAAGCTGTTAATACTGCGGTCTTTAGGGCTGCAGCAACTACACTAGGGGCCATATAAATTCCTTGTAATATTTGTTTATTAATTCCTAATGTAGGTCCTACTTCTCGGCCTTCGCCTGGTAAAGTTAATCTTGCAGCACATAATTCAATTAAATCGTGTCTACCAGCAATATAGGCTCCATTAGGTGCTATTCCACCACCTAAATTTTTTATTAATGAACCTACCATAATGTCTGCTCCTATAGAGGTTGGTTCTTGGGAACTTACAAATTCACAGTAGCAATTATCGACCATTACAATTATATCTTTATCAATTTTTTTGATAAGTTTTATGACTTTTTCTAATTTTTTAAGAGAAAGACTTTTACGAGTTGAGTAGCCTTTACTTCGTTGAATTTCAATTACTTTAACTTTATTATGAGAGAGATAATCAGTAATTTTGTCATAGTCAAAGTCATTATTAAGTAAGTCAATTTGGTGATATTTTATACCATAACTTTGTAAAGAACTGGCATTTTCTTTTAGCCCAATAACTTCATCTAGAGTATCATATGGTTTCCCACAAATACTAAGAAGGGTATCATTAGGTCGTAAAAGAGCAAATAAACAAACAGTTAAGGCATGACTTCCAGAAATAAACTGATTTCTGACTAAGGCATCTTCACATTGAAAGATATCTTTAAAAACATTTTCGATGGCTTCTCTTCCAAGGTCATTATAGCCATACCCTGTCGTTTGAGAAAAATGACTTTCATTAATTCTATTTTTGTGAAAACTATTTAAAACTTTTATACTGTTTTGTTCACATTGAGCATCTATTTTTTGAAAAATTGGTAAACATTCTTGTTCACAATTAGTTACTAAAGTAATAGTTTCTTTACTTATTTGTAGATTATTTTCCATGTTTATTTTCTCCTTTTTGTAAATCAGAAATATTTTTTTCTTCCATTAAATCACGAAATTTTTTAAAAGGATTATCTCCATCTAAAGTTGTACGATCATATAAAGTTAAAATAGTATCTTCATCTAAATTTACAATACTTAATTTAGGAAATTTTTTTAGATATTTTTTGTGTTTTTGATACCAGTTATGTTGATAAGTACTGATAGTTGCGGGTAAATAGCAAACAGTCATATCAGTATCTATTTGAAATAATATAAAGCCCATATTAATACATATGAGGGCTAAATTATAAAAACCTATATTTTCCATTTCTGATAAATAGATATCTTGTTGTTTTAAATATTCTTTTAAACAATCAGCATGATTTAAATTAGAAATCAAGAGGCATTTTTTTTATAAAGATATCATTAGGTCCAAGTACTATCAAGCTTCTATTCATTATATCTGCCTCCATCTACTTTAATAATGGTATCATTTATATAATTAGCTTTGGAACTAGCCAGGAATATAACTACTTTACTTATATCTTCAACTTCAGCAAATCTATTTAGAAGAATCTTTTTCTTTTCTTCAGTTATTTGTTCTAAAGTTAAGTCTTTAATCATATCTGTTTTAACCCAGCCAGGGCAAACGCAATTTACCGTTATGAATGGAGCAAATTCACGGGCTAAATTATGAGTTAAGGATATTACTCCTGCTTTAGAAGCATCATAATCACAACTTTCGGGATAATAGGAATCTAGTGCATTAGTAGAAGAAATATTAATTATCTTACCAAATTTCTTTTCTTGCATTATTTTAGCAGCATATTTACTGCATAAAAAAGTTCCTAATAAATTGACATCTAATATTCTTTGAAAGTCTTTTAGGCTTTTATCCATTAATAAAGTATCTTTACAAACACTAGCATTATTTACTAATATATCTAGACCACCAAAAGTATCTATTATTAAATTAAACATATTTTCCACTTCATCTTCTTTTGAGACATCACATTTTACGGTTAAAGTTTGAACATCATAATTATCATTAATATACTTTTCTAATTCTAAAGCAGCTTCTTTATGATGATAGTAATTAATAACTACATCTACTCCAGCCTTAGCAAATTCTAAGATTATACTTTTTCCTATACCTCTACTACTTCCAGTAACTAAAGCAACATATTTTCCCATTTTTATTACTCCTATCTATTTTCTAATTTATATGTTTGTAAAAAATCAGTTATAGTTTTTTCATCATTAATTGAATCTATATTAGCATACATTTGTCCGTCTTCAACGTAAATTAACATAGGTAAATTTATTTTGTCAATATTAAGAGAAAAATAATGAAGTATTTTTTGATATTCTTCTTGATCTTTTTCATTTAAGATATAGTATTTGACTTGATGATTATCTAAAATTTCTTTTACTTTTTTACAAGAGGAACAATCTTCTTTGGTAACAAAGACAAAAAGATTTTCTTTGTTATTAAGACTTTTAACTAATTGAGCGGATTTAAATGAAAATTTATTAATAAAGATAAGTGCTAAAGGTATAACTATAATTAAGGAGATAATTAAAGCTAATATAAAACGATTTTTTAATTGATTAAATTCTGGATCTTTCATTTTATGCCTTTCTTTCTTTTTATATTTTTATTAATATAATTTTACAATAATTTTAGATAAATTAAAATAAAAAATAGAAAATAAATAACCTTAGAAATCTAAGGTTATTAAGTATTAAATTTTTTCTACTTTAATAGCAACTTCTTCATTATTCATAGTTTCTAAATTAGTTAAAGTTTCATCTTTTATTAATTCTTCACCTAAAACTTCTCCCATAACATAGTCTTTATACATGGCTAACATTTTATCAATATTAGCAGTACCGTTATAATATACCTTGATATGATCGGTAATTATAAAGTCTTTTTCTTTTCGTAAAGCTTGAACGGTTCTAACAAATTCACGTGCTAAACCTTCTAATATTAATTCTTCTGTTAAAGTAGTATCTAAAACAACACATGTTTTATTGTTACTTGTAGAAGCATAGCCTTCTTTTTGTTTTAAAGAGATTAATACCATATCTTCTGTTAATGTAAAATCTTCATTATTTAATTTAATTTTAAGACCATTTTCAGTAATTTTAGTTATTTCATGGGGGGTTAGTTTAGTTAAAATTTCTTGTAATTCTTTTATTTTTGATCCTAATGTTTTGCCTAAGACTTTAAAATTAGGTTTAACTATATATTCAAGATATTTACTCATATCTTCTCTAAATTCAACTTCTTTAACATTTAATTCTTCCATGATAATTGGAAGTAAATCACCAATAATTATTTCATCACTCTTTGGTAAGATTAAACTACTAATTGGTTGACGTACTTTGATATTTACTTCTTCTCTAGCAAATCTACCTAAGGAACAAATATCTCTAACAAGATCCATTCTTTGTTCAACGGTTTCATCAATTAAATCACTATTTTCTACTGGGAAGTCAGCAAGATGTACTGATTCTAAGCCTGTTAATTTTTGATAAATTTCTTCTGTTAAGAATGGTGTCATTGGAGCACATAATTTACATAAAGTAACTAAAACTTCATAAGTTGTTAGATAAACAGCTTTTTTAGATTCAGTTAATTCACTATCCCAAAATCTTCTTCGATTGCTTCTAATATACCAATTTGATAAATCATCATTTAAAAATGGAACAATTAATTTGGCAGCTTTATTTAGATCATATTCTTGATATGCTTCATTAACAGCTTTAATTAATTTGTTTAATTTAGAGATTAACCAGCAATCAATTAATTCTCTTTTGGCAAGAGGAATTTTATAAGTTCTAGGATCAATATTATCAGCATTGGCATACATTTCAAAGAAAGAGTAAGCATTTTTAAATGTTGATATATATTTGGAATAAATTTCTTTTAAACCTTCTTCATCAAATTTTAAAGGTGTCCAAACAGGAGATGCATAAAGCATATAAAATCTTAAAGTATCAGCTCCATATTCTTCCATGATACCAAAAGGACTTACAGTATTACCTCTTGATTTATGCATTTTTTGACCATATTTATCTAATATTAAATCATTTACTAAAACATTTTTAAAAGGTGTTTTTCCCGTAACAAAAGTTGAAATTACTAATAAAGCATAAAACCAACCTCTAGTTTGATCAATTCCTTCCGAAATAAAATCAGCGGGAAATTGATTTTCAAATAATTCTTTATTTTCAAAAGGATAATGATATTGAGCAAAAGGCATAGACCCTGAATCAAACCAGCAATCAATGACATCAGTTACTCTAGTCATAGCTTTACCACAATTTGGACATTTAATATGAATTTCATCAACATAAGGACGATGAAGATCAATATCTTCTTTAACTTCTTCTATAGCTAAATCTATTAATTCTTTTTTGGATGAGACCATAATATCATGACCACAGCTACATCTCCATAAAGGAATTGGACAACCCCAGTAACGATTTCTAGAAATAGCCCAATCATTCATATTTTCAAGCCAGTTTCCAAATCTTTTTTCTCCAACATAATCAGGATGCCAAGATATTTTTTTATTTTCTTTTATAATTTCATCTTTCTTAGCTGTTGTTTTAATATATAGAGATGGTTTTGAATAATAAACAAGTGGGGTTTTACATCTCCAACAATGAGGATAATCATGTTTCATTTTTTGTTTTTTAAACAATTTATCTTCACTTTGTAAATATTTGATTATTTCAAGTTCAAGATCAGGATCAACTACTAAACGATTTTTCCAGGGACCTTCTGTGTAGCAGCCATCTTCTCCTACGGGATTTAAAACAGGTAAATCATATTTTAATCCAACTTCATAGTCATCTTGACCAAAGGCTGGAGCTATATGAACGATACCAGTTCCATCTTCTGTTGTAACGTAATTATCACAAGTTACATAAAAGCCTTTTTTAGTAGGTTTTAAGAAAGGCATTAGTTGTTCATATTCCATGTATTCTAAATCTTTTCCTTTATATTCTTCAATAATTTCATATTCATCACCAAGTATTTTATCAGCTAAAGCTTTAACGACGATAAAATTATATCCTTTAGAAAGACATTTAACATAAACTTCATCAGGATTTACACATAAAGCTACATTGGCTATTAAAGTCCAAGGGGTGGTAGTCCATACTAAGAAATAGGTATTTTCTACATTTTTTACTTTGAATGGAACATATACAGTGTTAACAGAAATTTCTTTATAGCCTTGAGCTACTTCATGAGAAGCAAGTCCTGTTCCACATCTTGGACACCAAGGAACTATTTTTAAGCCATCATAAATATAGCCATCTTCAAATATTTTATGAAGAATCCACCATTCTGTTTCAATATAGTTATTATCATAAGTTACATAAGGATGCTCTAAATCAATGAATTGGCCCATTTCTTTAGTAAATTTTTGGAAATATTCTTCATTTTTCCAAACACTTTCACGACATTTTTGATTGAACTCTTTTATTCCATATTTTTCAATATCTCCCTTATTTGAGAAGTTAAGTTCTTTTTCTACTTGTACTTCTACAGGAAGGCCGTGAGTATCCCAACCTACTTTACGTAATACTCTATATCCTTGCATAGTTTTATATTTACAAATTGTATCTTTTAGTAATTTTGCTAGAGTATGATGAATTCCTGGCATACCATTAGCTGTTGCAGGGCCATCATAAAAGACAAAATCTTCATTACCTTCTCTATTTTTTATAGTTTTATTAAAAATATCTTGTTTATCCCAAAATTTAGCATATTTTGTTTCAACTTCATTTAATTTTCCTTGTTCTAATTTTTCAAATTTCATAACTACACCTACCTACTTTTTTAGAAAATTTTTATCCAATTATTACATATGTATAATATGCTATAAACATTATTAAAAAAACTATTCCTTCTTTTTTAGTTATTTTATAATCATTGAAAGAAAACATAAATAATAATATGGAAGCTACTATCATAACTAATAAATCAATACCACTAAAAGCAATTTTAGCTATACCTCCAAATAAGGCTACTGGTAAGCCTATTACAATTCCTATATTAAAAATATTACTACCAACGACATTACCAATGGCTATATCATATTCTCCTTTTTTAGTAGCAGTTACGGATGTTACTAATTCTGGAAGAGAGGTTCCTAAGGCAATAATAGTAAGTCCTATCATTCTTTCAGTTACTCCTAATAGTTTAGCTATGACGGTTGCTGAATCTACTACGACATTACTACCTAATATAATTCCAAGTATACCAATAATTGTGAAAATTATCGATTTTTGAAGAGGTAATTGTTTGTCTTCAGAAGTATCTTCAATTTTATTACGCATCATACTTATTAAATAATAAACAAAAACTAAAAAGAATAAAAGTAAAACTATACCATCACTTCTAGTAAAACTATTTGTTGTATTAGGATCAAATAATTTATCTGATAATAAAACGGCAAATAATGTTGTTATTAATAAAGTAATAGGTAATTCTTTTTTTACAGTATTATTTTTAACAGTTAAGGAGTGAAATAGTGAAGAAAAGCCTAAAATTAATAAGATGTTTAAAATATTACTTCCTATAACATTTCCTAAAACAATATCTCCATTATTAGATATGAGAGATTTAACACTAACAGCAAATTCTGGAGCACTTGTACCAAAGGCTACAATAGTTAGACCAATTAATATTTTAGATACTTTGAAATTAGCAGCTACTCCACTAGCCCCATCAACAAAGAAATCAGCTCCTTTTATTAAAACTACAAATCCTATTATTAATAAAATAATATTTAATAGCATACTTTCTCCTTTCATTAAAAAAACTATTCATCTTAAGGACGAATAGTTCGTGGTACCACCTTAGTTCATAAAAATAATTTTATGCTCTTAATACTATAACGCGTTACCGTATTTATCTTATCCATAAATCGCAACTTGAAAGTGATTTAAATATTTCTTCCTAACTTGTTTCCACCAACCACAAGCTCTCTATATATTTCAAAATATTCCGTCTTTCGCACCTGCTTTTCAAAACAAACTATATCATATTTTATAAAACTTGACAATTATTTTTTTTGTTATTTAATTGTTAAATCTTATAATTATTATAAATTATGTTTATTTTTTTTATAATATACTTTATATTTCATTTTTTTATTTATTACTTTATCAAAAAAGACCTTTAAGGTCTTTTATGGTTCTAATTCTAAAGTTTCTATTTCTTCAACAACTGCCATTTGTTGTTCCATTATTATTTTTAATTTACGTTTAAAAATTTTCATATTTTTTTCTAAGATTTCAGCGTTAGTTTCAATTTTATCAGCTTTTAATAAAGCTTCATTTACTATTCTGCTGGCATTATGTTTAGCATCTGTTACGATTAATTCTGATTCTTCACGGGCCATTTTTTTGATATTGTCCCCTGTTTCTTCAGCCTTTATAATCGCTACTTTTAAAGTTTCTTCTAAATCTTTATAATGTTGAAGTTCAGCTTTTAAATTTTCTAGCTCTTTGTTTTGATTTCTACATCTTAGTATTATACCTTCTGTTTCTTTTATAACATCACTAACAAATTGATTAACTTCTTTACGATTATATCCATTAGGCTCATAGCTAAATTTTTCCATATAACCACCTCAGAATATAATAGGTAGTGTGCATAGTTTTAATACAAACTACCCATTTTTTCTTTATTTATCAATATTTTTCTATACTTTTTTCAATCA
>CANRGD010000017.1 GCA_947630105.1 uncultured Bacilli bacterium
ACGAATGCCCTTATAATAAGGGAAAAATTTGATTGTAGTTATGAGTACAACAAAAGGGCATACCCTGTTACAGGTATTAAACCAATTACAACCATTAAATTCATTAATGTTTGAAAAATAATTTGAAATATCATTCCAAAAGAAAGATATTTAGAAAATCCATCCGTACAATTTAAAGCTATTTTAATGCCTCGATAAAGTATTATTGTAAAAAGTCCTACTACTATAAAAGCTCCTACAACACCAAATTCTTCCGCAATTATAGAAAAAATAAAATCGGTTTGAGGTTCTGGTAAATAAAAATGTTTTTGAATAGAATTTAAAAAACCTGTTCCTAGTAATCCCCCTGGTCCAATAGCATATAGGCTTTGAATTATTTGAAAACCTGTTCCCAATTCATCACTCCACGGATCGATAAAAGAAGTTATACGATCCATTCGATAAGGAGCTATAATAATTAAAATTACTATACCAAGTATACCAACAATTCCCCCAACTACAAAAAACTTCATATTAATTCCTGCAATAAATAATAAAGCAATAATAGACATTACTAAAATAACCCCTGTTCCAAGATCAGGCTGTAACATAATTAAACCAAAAAACAAAAATGTTATTCCTAAAATAGGAAAAACTCCTAATTTATAACTTTTTAAATATTTATTACTAGTAGTTAGATACTTACTTGTAAAAATTATTAATCCAAGCTTGGCAAATTCACTTGGTTGAATACCCAAAGATCCTATTCCAAACCACGATCTACTACCGTTTCTAACACTACCTATTCCTGGAATTAAAACTAATATCAAAAGTATTAAGCAACCAATTATAATTTTTGTTGCATTTTTATAATAAAAAGTATAATCTATTTTCGAAATAAAAAGCATTATAAAAACGCCAACAATAAAAAAGATAGCTTGATATTTAAGATAATGAAAACTATCATTAAACTTATAATTTGCCCATATGCTTGAGGCAGAATATATCATTAATAAGCCAAAAAGAGTTAACATAATTACACTTACTAATAAAACTTTATCAAGTTTTTTCATTTAATCACCTTAATAAAGTATATTTTTAAGCGAAAATAAAAAGAACTTTTTTAGTTCTTTATAACCATACTCCAAAAATTATCCCAGCCATAGCAAATATTAAACCACCAACCCAAAACAATTTTACAATGTCTGTTTCTTGCCAACCTAGTTTTTCAAAATGATGGTGAATTGGAGTCATTAAGAATAATTTTTTATGAAACAATTGAACCCAAATTACTTGAATAATTACACTTAAAGTTTCAATAACAAATATACTAGCAACTACTAATAATGTAAGTTCTCTGTGCGTAAGTATAGCAATTGCTCCCATACAAGCTCCTAAAGCAAGTGAACCAGTATCTCCCATGAAAATTTTTGCAGGATGGGTATTATAAATCAAAAAGCCTAGAAGACTACCAACTAATATTAAACTAAAAATTCCTATTTCTTCAAATCCCACAGTTAAAGAAATTAAACTAAAAGCGATAAAAGCAATAGCCGATAAGCCTCCTGCTAAGCCATCTAAGCCATCTGTCAAATTGACAGCATTAGAAGCTCCTACTAAAACAAACAAAATACATAAGCCATATAACCAGCCTAATTCTAAATCAATATGAAGAGTTCCAACAACCCAAGCTGTTTGTCCTCCATTACGCATATATATATAGAAAAAACCAATCGCAATTAATACTTGCATAAAAAGTTTTTGATAAGTTGTAAGTCCTTCATTATTTCCTTTTCTAATAGATAAAAAATCATCTAAAAAACCTATACAAGCATACCCAATAAATACCAATAAAACTATTCCCAAATTGGAAGTATATTGAATTTTATCAGTCACAGTTAAAAAAATAGTCGCTAATATAGTAGGAACTATAAAGATTAATCCTCCCATTGTAGGAGTTCCTTCTTTTTTTCTATGAGCCTCTCCTACAAAGATACTAATCTTTTGTCCAACACGCATTTTTTTTAAAATTGGTACTAAAAATAAGCCTAATAATGCTGATGATAAAAAGCCAATCATTATTGCAACTATAGCTTTTGTCAATAATAGCATGTCTTTCACTCCGTTTCTCTTGCAATATTATATCATATTAATTTAAATATTATTCTTAAATGTAATTTTTTAGACATAAGTTGACATTATTTAAGCAGCTTTATCATTATATTTTAATACTTTAGCATTATTTCTTTCTAAAGACTTTTGTTGAGCTTTTTTTATTCTCTCAATTTCAAATTCTTTTTCCTTTAGTTGTTCTTTTACTTTTTCAAAATGATATAGTAACTCATCACACTCTGGTAAAATACCTAAAAAGTCTTCATATTCTCTTTTAAAATTATTAATTGTTCTATCTAATTGCTTGGAAGTTTTATTTAAAAGATTCTCTACATTATCAATCTCTTTTAAACTATTTTCAATACTTTTACTATAATCTTGTACTTTAATAACCTTATATTTAGTAGTTTTTGTTCTAGGATTGATAACATTATTTAAATAATATAAATATAAAGCTGCAGCTGTTGTTAATCTTTTTGCTCCCCTAACACCTGGTAAAAATAATTGCCAAGCTAAAAGACGCATTAATCTTCTACTTTGCTCTGTCATAGCTTGTACTTCTACTTTAACTTTTTCTTCAATTGTTACTGCTTGATCTATTTTTTCTTTTAATTCTTTTAAAGCTTTATCTTGTTCATACTGAAAATTTAATAATAAATTATTATATTTTTCATAATCATAATATTTTTCTTTTAACTTATCTAGATTTACTTCTTTAATTACTAGTTCATCTTTTCTTTGTTCAACCTTTTTATTTAATTTATCTTTTTTTGTATCTAATTCAGTTAATTTTTTTTCTATTAATTGATATAAATCTGAATCTTTTATTTCACTTACAAATTTATTGTTTTTAAATTCTTCTAAATATTTTTCTATTAATGTATAAATATAATTATCATCATACTTATCAAGATTTTCAATACGTATTTTAACTTTTAATTCTTCTATTTTTTTAATAACATCTGATAATTTATCTAACAACTCTTGAGCTTTTTTTGATTCATATAATTTATCAGATTCTGTAACATAAGCATTATATTCAAAAATAAGTTTTCTTAAATCATATCTTATTTCTTTTAATTTAGTTTCATAAACTTCAATTATTTTATGTTTTTTTAAATTTTCAATTGTTTCTATATTAGATAATGTTAAAGGATCATTTTCAAAACCGGCTGGTTTTTTAGGAAGAGATGGGGCTTTTTTTATAGGAATTTCATCTTGTTGAGCAAGTTTTACTTCAACTTGAGGAAGTTGAGCAGATTTTTCTTCTGTATAAGAAGGCATAGCTTGCTTTTTTGTTAAATTAGTGGCTGGTAAAGAGACATTTTTAGTGTCTTTTTTATCTTCAGAAGGTAAAAATTCATCTATTGAAATTATATGGATATTTTTTTTTGATAAAGTAGCGGAAGTTTTTTTAGAAATATTAGAAGGGGTTATTACTGCATTATTTTTCTCTTCTAAGGATTTTTTTTCTATTTTAGGGGAAGCTTTTTCGGTTAAAGTTTTAATTACTTCACCGGGTATAACTATAGGTAGTGTTTTTATCAAAGTTACTCGTTGAATATGTTTTACTCTTTTTTCAAGATCTGCTAATTCTTTTTTATGTCTTCTTTTTTCATATTCTTGTAATTTCTTTTTTTGTTTTTGTTTTATTCTTAAACTTCTTTTTCGATCTTGTTTGCCACCCTTAACACCTATCGTTTCATTCATTTAGTATCACCACTTACATTTTATCATACTTTTAATATGTTGCAATTGTAAAAACAAATTTATTCTAATAATAATCTTACTGTTCCTCCACTTTCTAATTTTGTATTAGCCTCTGGTGATTGAGAGACTACTTTTTCTCCAGTACCTGTATATTCTATATTAAAATTAGTAAGTAACTTCTTAGCATCAGCTACACTCTTTCCTACTACATTTGGTACTTTAAAAGTTTCTTTATCCGTCCATTCAAGATCTTTTTCTAATTCATTAGGTTGTTTTTTAATATCCAATGCATCAATAATATCTAAAAGAATTCTTCTAGCTATTGGAGTAGTAGTATAACTAGATAAAAGTGCTGTATGTTTAGGATTATCTATGGCTAAATATAATACAGCTTCTGGATTATTAGAAGGAACAACAGCCATAAAGGACATTATATAATTTCCAACCAAATATTGACCATTTTCAACTTTTTGAGCAGTTCCTGTTTTGCCTCCTACTCTATATCCCTCTATATAAGCAGCTTTACCTCCTCCTTTAGCAACAACACTTTCTAAAGCCCGGCGCATAATATTAGAAGTTTCTTTACTTATAACTTGCCGTTTAAAAGTTTTTTTATTTTCTTTTATTAAAGTATTAGTACCACCTTCAGATATACTTTTTACAATAAATGGTTCATATAAATTTCCTCCATTAACAACTGCTGAAACTGCTGCGACTTGTTGTATAGGAGTCTATTAAATGAAACTTTTTACTTAAATTATAAGAAGTAGTATAGATACTTTCTCCTGTTTTAATAAAAATATCTAATTTAATTACTTTATCACTTTGTTTATGAACTACTATTTTATCAATTAATTCATTAAATACATCATTATAACATATATTATCATCTAAACATTTTTCTAAGGATTTTTTTATTTTTTCGATTTTCTTTTTAATATAGTTTTTATCTTTCTTACTATTATTTAATTCATTAATTTTAATTTGATAAATTGTTAAATCTTCATTTATTATATCTAGCTGTTTCTTATAATCATCTTTAGATAAGTATTCTTCCATAACAAGTTCTAATAATTTATCTTTTTTATTATTTAAAACTATTATTTTTGATTGCAATTTTTTTATTTCAATATCATTATTATTAGTTTCTAAATAGTTTTTACATTCACTTAATATTTCATCAAAGATATTATTTCTTCTTTTAAATAATTTATTAAACATATCTTTAAATATTTTATCTAATTCAAGTTCAAATACTCTAGGATTAGAACAACCTTTTAAACTTTCACGCCGATATACTTGGCATTCCCATACGGGATTATTTTTTCTTTTTCCAGCACTTGAGCGATGATAAGTTACATTGTGACAGCCACAATATATTTTTCCTGAATAAGTATATCTATTTTGAAATATTGTTTTATTAACTGCTCTATTTGTAAAACTAGCTTGTCTTTTTCTTAATTTAATATTAGCTCTTGTCCATAATTCTTCAGATACTATAGGTGGAACTGATATCTCATCTTTATATATTAGCCACTCAGATTCATTTAATCTTTTCTTCTTTTTAGTACGATAGTCTAATACTTTTGATTTATGCCCACAATAATAGCCTTTATATTTAGGATTTTCTATAATTCTTGTAAGTGTTGTTGAATCTAATCTTTTATCTGTTTTACTTTTATAACCTAAACTAAATAAATAACTTGATACTTTCAATAACCCATCAGATGTATTAGCATATCTATCAAATATTATTTTTATCATTTCTGCTTGAGCTTCATCAATTACTAATTTTCCTTTATCTTTTACATAACCATAAATATTAGAACATCCTAGTACCACACCATTATCAATACTTCTTTTCATACCAAATGAAACTCTTTCGGAAAGTCTCCTTACTTCATCTTGAGCAATTGAAGACATCATTGTAAGTCTAAGTTCCGAGTCAGGTAGTATTGTATTTAGATTATCATTCAAAAAATATACTCCAACACCATTAGATAATAACTCTTGTGTATACATTATACTATCTAATGTACTTCTTGAAAATCTTGATATTTCTTTTGTTAGTATTAAATCAAATTTATGTCTTTTAGCATCTTCAATCATTCTTAAAAATTCTTCCCGTTTTTTAACCCCAGTACCTGATATTCCTTCATCAATATATGAACCTATAAACTCCCAGTTAGGAACTTTACTAATATAATCATTAAAAAAAGATATTTGTGTTTGTAAAGAATGTAATTGTTCATCTTTGTCAGTTGACACTCTTGCATAAAAACATACTCTTAAACTTAATTCTTGTAGAGAAACACCTTTCATAATATTATTTCTAACTGTATATAAGTCCATAATGACCCCCTAAGTTAATATTTTATAATTATCTATATTATTTAGATAATCAGCATTAATTTTAGCTTTTTCTAATTCCTGTTTTTTCATAAATTTATTAATACAAAAATTATACATACCATCATCTATAACACTTTTTCTTTTTAAATATTCAAGTAGTTTAATACATGTTTCTATTTCAATAATTTTAGATGAAACCTTATTTATATTTTTCATATACATTGTCCTTTCTTTTAAGTTTATTTTTTTAAATGCAAAAAAAGAACTTAAGACTTTAAGTTCTACAAAATTTGATAATTAAAAACCTTAAAAGGACTAAACCATCAGTTGAAATAAAATAAGTTTTTAATAATAATTATATACCCCTTAATCTTATATTTACTATTTATATTTCTATACTATCAAATATATTTCCTGCTATATCATAAATAGTAAATTTTCTATTTTCATAAATCATGTATGTAGGATTATTGTTTTCTTTAGGTATAGATATTGAACCAACATTGATATATATCATATCTTTTTCTTTTTTTATATAAGGTATGTGTTCATGACCATATACCAGTATACCTTTTCTATTAAATTTTCTATTCTTTTCTATATTATATTCATTGCCGTGAGTTAGATATATATCTAAGCCATCTACGCATATTAATGATAAATCATTACAAATTGGAAAATCACTTGTTTTAATATCAACATCTGAATCACAGTTACCTTTTAAACAAATAATTTTATCTGCATATTTAGTTAATGTATCTTTAACTTTCCTACTATTAACTTCATACTTTTGACTATATATAGGGCCAGCATAATATAAGTCACCAAGAACTACTAATTTATCTACTCTTTCTTTGTCAATAATTGTTTCAATTTTTTTTAAATTAATATTAATACCATGTATATCTGATATAAATAATATCTTCATATTTATCACTCCTAAATTATACTTTCATATTACTTAATAGTAAGATTTTTTTAATTTTCATTATTAAAATAATATTCCTTAGTTAATTTATATTTAGAAAAAGTTAATCTTCCATCATAAAAGGTATAAGGTGATTCTTTTATTACTTCACCAATTTTTTCAAATCCTAATTTTTCAAATATTCTACAAGATCCTATATTATCTTTTACAGCAGTAGAATAAATACCATTTATTTCTACTTCTTTAAACATATAATCTATCATTGCTTTAGCCGCCTCTGTTACATAGCCTTTTCCTTGATAAATAGGATCCATATACCAACCTACATCACGAATAGTAATGTCTTCTTTATTTTCTTGAGCAGACACCTGACCTATTACTTCTTCATAACCACTATTCGTATAAATAGGCTTCAAAAATACACTCCATACAAATACATCATTATTATCTGCTTTTTCTACTTTAGATTTATAAAATTTCTCTTGGTTTTCCCAAGTCCAGTGACTTGGATTGTTTGCATGTTTTTTTGCTCCTACTAGATACCATTTATTTACCTCTGGTATCATTAATATCTTCCATAATCTTTTTTGTTCTTCCATCTTAGAACTTCTTAAAATTAATCTTTCTGTTTCTATAGTTTTACTACCAATTAAATTCATAATTAAACTCCTATACTTTTATTAATTCTTTTCTAAGATATTGATTATTTCGTATATTGCTTTAACTGTATCATCAAAGCATATTTTTTTAGTATATTCTAATTTGCTTTGATAATCAGTGAATACTTTCTTTAAAGTATTACTATCTTTTAATAATTCTACTACCTCTTTAAAATTATCTATACAAAATTTAGTATTTCTTTTTTTAAAAGTATTTTCTACAGCTTTAACTAAGTTTTTACTATTAATATCTTTTTTATGTTTATTCATTAACATGTATAAATCATAAAAATCTTTTGCCCTTGTAGTTGTTATATTTTTACTAATAATACTTTCAAATTTTTCAGCAATAATAGTTTCTATAGTATATGCCATAATATTTATCTTTTTATCTTCAAAAATAGAATTATATTTATATTTAATTTCTCTTGGTGTAATAATATCACCAGTTGTTATTTCAATAAAAAAGTTAGTCCTTATTTTATCAAATATACCTTTAACATTTATTCTAAAGCCACCATATTCATCTTCTAATCTTATATCTTTAATACTGACTATTTCAAAATTAACATTATCATTAATATCGATAGATAATATTTCCTCAAAAATATCTCTAATAAAATCTATATTTTGCGGTAGACTCTTTAAAGTAGCATCTATATCTTTAGTAGTTCTTAAATCTTCTCCAATAATAGAAGAAAGCAAAACTCCACCCTTTAAAATAATATTATCTTTATACTTACTTTTTTCTAGTCTCATTAATACATGTTCAAAGAAAAATATTTGATGAAGATGATGGGCTAAATTATTATTACCTTTTGATTTCTTTTTAATAATGTCATTTAATTTATCCGAATTCATCTATAATAATACCTCCATTAATTCAACAACTTCATCTTCAATATCTAACTTTTTAGCATATTTAATAAGTTTTAAAATATCTTTATCCCTATTTCTAGCATATTCTTTTAATGCCTTAGAGTAAATCTCTTTATCCATACGATTTTTATCTTTAATAATATCACACAATGTTCTTTCCAAATCATAACACTTAACCGTTAAATCATTAATAGTTTTAATATCAATCATTCCAAGTTCAAAAATATCATCTTTTACATATCTAAGTAATACATTTTCATTATTTAATAAATTACCACTATAATTATATGGAACAGTAATATCATAAACTAATGGAATTCTATCAGACATATTATGCAAGTATAATGCTGTAGCATGAGAATAACACATATTTTTACTACTTTTAGATAAAATATAAAAGTTATCAATTGGATATTCAGGTAATTTATAAATACCTATTCCAACTCTTTCTAATTTTTTATTATTTACTAAATTACTTAAAAAAGTACTATTAATTTCTAAATTTTCTGCTTCTTTAGTAGTAATATATCCATTATTATTTTTTGCATAATCTAAAATATTATCATAATTATTCATATCCATCATTTCCTTTTTCTAGGAAAATTATAACATTTTTCCTTAAAAACGTCAATTTATTATAAAGGTATCATTTATTAGACAGTAAGGTGAATAGGTGTTACACTTACTCCTTGGCCAAAGGCTGTAGTTGATAATTCAACATTTCCAACTTTCTCCAAATTAAAAATTATTCCTTGTCCTTCACCATTTAAATCTATACCAGTTTTTTCTCCAAAACCAAATTTATTTATATAGGAAAATAATCTTTGTTTACCTAATTTTTGTCCTAATTGAACAAACCCTGGATTGCATGGATGTAACACAGCAACACTTTAGAACAGAAGAATATCTTGCACAAGCAAGACTTTTTGAACTCAAACATTGTAATGAGTTAGCTTTGTTCATATCTAAATCTATTAGAGTATCTGGTGTATTAAAAGCATAAAATACTTTTAATTTTATATGTTTTCTATCACCATTTACTTTTTCAACTTCTACTTTCTCTACTAATAAATTAATTAAATATGCTAAATTTTCTTTAATATCTAATTTAGTATTTAAACAGTTCTCAATAGTTTTTAGTTTCTTTTTTAATTTTTCTTCTTCTAAATCACTTTGGGAATGATCACAAGCAAGTTTTTGTAAGTTAAATAATTCAACATTAAATTTATCATTTCTTTTTTTAAATTCAAAATCATCTATCATACCTTTAATACTTAAATCTAATAGTTTATCTTTTTGCTTTTCAATATTTGATATTTTACTATTAATATCTTGGGCATTAAAATCATTATTATATGTTTCTATTATATTTCTATATTCATTTAAAACTAATTTAATATATTGTTTTTTATTCTTTATAAAATTACTAAATAAATAAGTAAAAGTTTTATCTAAATAAGATTCTTTTATGTTTGGGGAAGCACATTTTGATACACCATGAACTTTATAAGTTCTACAAGCCCATACTGGATTATTAGCACGATTAGATCCACCATTTCTAATAAATACTGCCCCACAGTCTTTACAATATAACTTACAGGAATATTTATATTTTTTAATATGTTCTTCAGCATTTAAAATATGTCTTGAGGGTAATTTTTTTCTTTGTTCATGTAATAAATTTGCTTTCTCCCATAGTTCTTCTGATACTATAGCTGGAATCCTTTCATCCTTATATATAATTTGCTTTTCTTTGGGTATTTTTTTCTTTTTATGAGTTTTATAATCTTCAACTTCAGTAAGTCTTGCCGTATAGTATCCTTTATATCTAGGATTAGTTAAAAATTTGGCTAAGGTTGTTTGGGAATAAGGTTGTCCTTTAGAATTAAGATATCCAAGCCTAGCCAGTTCTTCACCAATTTTTTTAAGACCAATATTACCACTTGCATAAGTAGTAAATAAATATTCAATAATAGGTGCTTCTTTGGGATTTATCTCATATTTGCCATTTTTTTTGAAATAGCCAGTTAAATTACCACCTATTAGTTTACCATCTTTAATCATACGATTAATACCAAATTTAACTCTTTCTGACAATTTCCTAACTTCATCTTGAGCTAGACTTGACATAATTGTTAATCTAAATTCTGCATCTTCTTGAATTGTATTTAAGTTATCTGATAAGAAGTATACAACTACACCATTTTTAAGCAAATATTCTGTATATTTAATACTATCTACTGTATTTCTTGAAAATCTTGATATTTCTTTTGTAAGTATTAGATCTAATTTACCTGCAGTAGCATCTTCTATCATTTTTAAAAAAGAATCTCTTTTATTTACTTGAGTACCAGAAATTCCTTCATCAATATATCCTCGTACTAAAGTCCAATTTTTATTAGTAGTAATCATTTCTTCAAAATAATTTTGCTGATTTTCAAGGGAATTTAATTGATCATCTTTATCAGTAGAAACCCGGGCATAATAACCAACTTGCAAATTCATATCATAAATAGTTTTTCCTTTTCTTAATTCTTCTCTTTCTTTTTTTATATCCATAATGATTTTAAGCCTTTCACTTAATTTTAAAACTTATCTTTTTTTATTTTAGTTTTATATTCTAATTTATGAAATCTAATAAAAAAAAGAACAATAAGTCAAAAGTAGACATTATTATTCTTGTTAATTTGTATTAAAAAATAAGATTAATTTTATCTTTCATCTGTAGTAGTTATATTTTTAGTTAATGTTTCCATTTCTTTTACTTTAGATTGTAAATAATTACGAAATTGAGAAAATGTTTCAGCTATTTCATTATAATTATTTTGTAATTTCATAGCCGATACTCCAGAAAAGTTTTCTTTTAATTCTTCCATTATATTTTCCGAACTATCTAAAACTGTTTTTATTGTATCAGCTTGTGTTTCCATTTTTTGCATTCTTTCTAATGTAGCATCAGCATCTAAATATGTATCTTGCATTTCTATTCACCTACCCTTGCATTTGAATATTTCTATTTTGAGTATCTTTAAAAGCTTCATAATTATCATTTATACATTTAGTAAGCTCTTCTAAAAAAGTATTATATTTAGTTCTTAATTCAGTTAATTTAGCAGTAGTATTTGAAACAAATAAATCTGCATCAGGTCCTTTCCAATCATTAATAGTTGTTTCATTTACTAATTCTTCTAAAGCTTGCATTTCTTCTTCAAATTTAGCTTTTAATGATACTACATCTTGACTAGCTTTTTCTAATCCTGAAAAATTAATATATATTGCCATAATATAAACTCCAATCTTTTATTTTATAAATTGATTATATCATTATTATTTTTTATTTACAATATTTCTTAATCAAAACATATAAAATCTCCAACAGCTCTTTCACTACCATCACGAGGAGTATTTACTAAATTACCATCATATACTAAGGAAACACTTCCACCTTGATCAAGACTTTTAGCAAAGGTGCAACCTCTTTCTAATAAATAATTAGCAGTAGCAGTTTGGGATTGTGTCTCAATATCTGTAACTACAATATAATCACATGGTTCAATCATACCAATTACTGTTCTGTTATACATTCTAGTTTCTTGTTGACAGGTTGGAGAAATACTACCATTTTCAATCATTGGAGCCCCATGAGAAGCAAAGGTATATACAACTCCTTCGTCTTTTAATTCTTCGGCTGATTTAGTAGATGTAAATAATTTACCATTTTTATCTAAACATATTTCCATATTTTGAGCATAGCCACCTGCTTTAATGTCACCTTGAGCAATAATAATATTGTTAGTGGGAACGGTATTATCCTGAGCACCATTACTATAGAGAAAATGACTTCCATTTATAACTAAAGAAGCGCCTGTTCTCTTAGCAGCTTGAGAAGCTGTTTCTAATCCAGCAGCATATGATCCATTAGCTGGCTCACCATATATTTGATTAGGGTTATTTATAACAACATGACTAACATAACATTTTTTACCATTTACTGTAGTTTCATTAATGGCTAAAAAAAGATTACTATTAACTTTAGCATATGTTGCTTTATCTAATTCATCTTTATATTTTTCTAAAGCTTTAGAGACGTTACTATTAGGGGTAATTTGAGATAAATCAATATTTCTTGTGGAGGTTGCGGATGATATTTCTGTTGAGGAAGATAAACTTGAAGTAGCTGGTGCTGCCTGTTCTTCATTAGATGAATCTTGTAAATTAATTTTTAAAATAGTTGAAATATCTATTTTTTTAGTAGTTACTTCATTTTCTTGATAGGCTTGACAGCATTCATCTATTAAAGTCAAATATTCAATGGAACTAGTATAAATATTTTGAAAATCTTCCTTAATTTTTTTTATATAATTATTAATAATAGTATTAATCTCATTATCTTCAAAGTTAACACTAACATTAGAAAAAGAATTTATACTACTATTAAATTCTTCTATATTTTGATCAAGTGTTGTTGCATTATTAATAATTGTATCAATATCTACTAGTAATTTCACAAATCCACTTCCTTAATTACATAATTGGTTAATTTCATTTATAATATTTTGATAAGCTAATTGATAATTATTTAAATTATTTTGATGATAATTGTAAATAGAAGCATTTTCACTATTGTTCATATCTAAATTAGCAAGAGCTGTTGTTGTAGTAGCAATCTTTTCTTGGTATGAAGCTCCTTGACGAGCTAGTTCAATAGCTTGGGATAAATTTTCTAATTTTAGTTGAGCAGCAGTAATTTTAGTTTTTATTTTATCAGTAATTAAACTATTAGCATTTTCGGCAGTTTTCCCATACCATACATTTTCAGTAAATGTATTCTTTTGAAAAGTAGAAAAACTAGAATCTAGATTAGCAATTGCTGTTAATATTTCGGTTATATTTGTTAAATCCATACTTTAATAATCAATTATAAAATCATTAATTTATTATATAATTGATTACTCCTTTCTAATAATTTTTAATAAGAGAGTTGGAATAGTAAGAGTCTTATCTTTCATCGGTTATTATATCATTAGTAATACAAGAGTTTAAATCTTTTTTTGTTTTTTCAATAATGTTATAGCCTAATTTTAAATTAGGCAAAAACTCAGTTACTTGATTAATATAGTTATTTTTTAAGGCACCTGTCCAAATTGTTCCAGTTGCTAAAGTTGTAAAAATTGTTGCTATATTTTCTAAAGTAGTAGAATATTCTTCTTGTTGATTATTAAATTCTGTTATATAAGTAGCAGCAGCTTGGGCATCTAATTTTAAATCAGCCATAAAAATTCCCTCCTAAGATATTGTTTTAGCTGATAAAGTATTTTCTAAATTGGTATAATTTTCTTGATAAGTTTCTAAGCATTCTATAAATGTTAGAAAAGTAGACACTAAATCTTCTAAATTAAGTGCATACGTATTTTTTTGAGTAATAAAATAATCTTTATCTGCTCCTTCCCAAACATTTGATGTAGAAAGAGAAGTTATTTGAGATTGATAATTTTCACATATAGTTGATAATTGAGCTTTTTTCTTTTTTAAATCATCAATAATATTATTTAAACCATCAAAATCTACTGATATTATTTCATTATTACCTGTAGTAGTGGTAAATTCCATTAAGTTTGTTGAAACAGAGGATGTGGAACTAGATGAGTTAGGAGTAGATGTTTTTTGAGCTTCTTCTTTATTATTGCTGGCAGTAGATGATTGAGTAGTTTCTTGAGTATTAGTAGAAATAGTTGTTGCCTGGCTTGGTGGTAGAGCAGTACTTATAGGTGATATACTAGGTGTTACAGTGGTTTTATTATGGGACTTAGTTGCTTGATTTTTTTCATCTTCTTTGACTATTTTTTTAGCTTTATTATTAGTAGCAGTATTTGTAATTTGATTTTTTTTAGATTTTTCAGTTAAATCTAATAGTGATTTTTTTACTTTATCATTTATAATAATTTTATTTTCGGGTGTAATAGTTATATTTTTTGTAGTTTTACAAAGTAAAGCTTTATATGATGGACCCATTATTTTTTCTAGTTCTTTATGAGTAATGATATTTTTACCATCAACACTTACTAAATCTCCATTTTTATTTAATGTTGTAGGATAAGTTATATTTCCAATTTTAAAAACATCATGGGTAAATATTCCTTCAACTCTAGTTTTTAAAACGCCATTATCATATTTAGTATAATCAAAAATTTGTTGCAACTGATTATTAAGTAACTTTTTATTATTATAAGAAAAAGAACCATCATTATTGATAATTATATCTTTAATATTAGGAATAGTTTCAGTAGTTTCTTCTAAATTTATTTGTTCTAAATCCATAGTATATTCCTCCAAATTATATTTATTTTAATTATATACTTCAAATTTATTTTTAACAAAGTATACTGTTCCAAAATAACATAACATTGAAAATATAATATTTAAAATTATACTTACCCAGTAATCATTCATGATAGGCATACAAATTTGTAAAATTATTGATCCTATAAAATAACTAATTATAAAAGTTAGAGTACTACCTATATTAAAATTAGGAAAATAACTTTTTATACTTACAAAAACAAAAGTAGATAAAGAAGTAAATGTTATTGTCGATATAAATATTAAAAAAGTTGTCCTTATAAATTCATAAATATCACTAAAATCTTCTCCAAATACTATAACAATTAGAGTTTTAATTGCATTGATATCAAACTTAAATAAAAGTAGTAAAACGCCACTTAAAAATAATAAAAACCATAATATATTAAAAAATATTGCTAAAAAATATTTTGTTAATAAAATTTTATTTGGAGATGAAGATATCATACTTTCAAGTAAAAAAGTTTTATTTTTATAAGAAGAAATCGTTCTTTTAGCACCATATATAAAACTAAAGAATAATGAAATAAATAAAATTATTATAAAAGCTATATAAAACAATTCCAAAAAAGCCCCTTTAATACTTGTTATAGGAATAATACCAATTACCATATATACTATACCTATTATTAGAAGTAGTATCTTTTTATTTTGAAATTCATTAAATAATTCCCATTTTATATATTTAATCATTATTAAACACCTCTATATAATATTGTTCCATTGTTTTTCCTTGTGCTAAAAGATCATCTTTTAAGAAATTAGCGGCTATCTGACCATTTTTAAGAAATATTACTTGGTCAATTAATTCTTCTGTATCTTTAATTAAATGTGTAGAAATTATAATTAAATTATTATCATTACTTACTGATTTTATTACTTTTAACATTTCATGTTTTATTAGGGGATCTAAATTACCTAATGGTTCATCTAAAAGATATATAGGAACATTTCTAGCTAAAGTTAACATTAATATTACTTTTTCTTTATTTCCTTTTGATAATTGATCAATTATAGCTGTTCTATCAATATTTAAAATTTGAATTAACTCATCAGCTTTTTTTAAATCAAAATCTTCAAACATATCACAATAATAATTAATAGCGTTATATACAGTCATATTTTTATAAAGAAATTCTCTATCGGGCATAAAAGAAATATATTTTCTAGTTAAATAACTAACGTCTTCTCCACAAATTTTAATTTCCCCGGCTTGTTGTCTTACAATTTGCATAATGGTTTTAAATAAAGTTGTTTTTCCACTACCATTAGGTCCCAGTAGCCCAATTATTTTTCCTGATGACAAAGTTAAATTTAAATTATTTAAAACAATTTTCTTTCCATATTGTTTAGTTATGTTAGTCATTTGAATACATTCTTTCATAATTATTACACTCCTATTTTGATTATATCATAACAATTAATAAAATTATATAATTTATTTATATTAAAATTTATAAAAATATAAAAAAACAATAAGACAAATTTAGTCATTATTGTTTTAGATAAGTCAGTAGATTAATTTATTGTAAATTCTTTATTAAAAAAAGGAATTTTTAAAAGTAATTTATTAATTAAGGGAGTAAATAATTTTCTTCGTATTAATTCTATAATAACACATCCTATAAATATACAAATACAAGTAAAAAATAAATGAGGTATTAATAGAGGTGAAGTTTTATATTTTAAAGTTTTAAATATACCCTGATATATTTTTTTAGAAATAAAGGCATTTTCATGAATAATATAAATAGGTAAACTATATGATGATATAATTTGCAGTTTAGAACTACTTTTTATTTTTAGCTTGCAAAAAAACAAAAATAAAGATACTGATGATATTATGACAAAAATAGAATTATAACTCCATGCACGATTAGCAAAAAAGCTAAAAATTGTAGTTAATATTGTAAATAAAATATAAATTATAAGGTAAATATATTTATTTATATTTAATAATACTTTATATTCTTTATAATATCCTATTATAAAGAATAATAAAATAAAGTTTATTATGCCATAGCCACTATCACTTACAGTAACATTAGTTAGAAATGTAGGGTAAATAGAAAAAAAGAAAAGCATAATTAATATTAGATATTCTAATTGTTTTTTTGTTAAGTTTTTTAAAAATTTATTTAAATATGGGATTAATAAATAAAAAATTATATAGATGTATATAAACCAACGACTAAAAATTGTATGAAAAAATATTTTTAAATTTTTTATATCTATTGGATTAAAAACTAAATAAACTAAATAAATTAAAATTCCATAAAATAATAATATTATTAATATATCAATTATTTTTCTAATTTTTATTGTCTTTTTATCTATCAAATAATAACTAGATATAAGTACAAACAGATTAACACCTACTATAGCAAATGATTCTATTAAATGAGATATAATACCATAAAAGTCATAAGATGAAGATAGTCCTCCTCCAATACTCCCATTCATATAATGTAATATTAAAATAAATAAAATTGATATTATTTTTAATAAATCTAAGGAACTATTCCTAATGTTTTTTTCTACTTTCATTTATTGCCTCTTTCTAATTTAAATTTATTTTTAAGTAATTTAATTCCTTCACTATTTCTATATCCAAGTAGAACAATTATAACTGAAATTAAAAAACAAATTATTCCTTTTATAATTAATATATAGAATGATGTAGGTTTTATATATGATGAAATTATTGTTAAGATTAATCCTATTATACTAACCAGTAAAATATTTTTTAGAATATCAATAAAATAATTTTTACTTGAACTATTAAAATAATTTTTAAATAATAGTTGTGGTTCATACCAAACATAAGTTACTATTCTAGATATACCAGAAGCAAATATAATTCCAGCTACTCCCCAACATATTCCTAGTATAATTGATAAAACTATATTACAAATTGCAGCTGCAAGCATAACCCATTTTGTTTTTTGATACATGCCTGTTGCTTCTCTATAAGACCATAATGGTTGTAAAACACATTGCAAATATAAATTCAAAGAAACAGCGATTGCTAAAGGATAACCTAATGAATAACTTTTTCCTAACCATACTACTATTAAATCATTTATTAATACCATAAAACATGGTATCACTACTCCACTTATTATAAAACTTATAGATTGTTCTATAGTAAAAATTTCATAACGTTTTTTGTAAGTTTCTTTTACAATTATATTTCCAATACTGGCGGTTAAAGATGTGAAAAATAAAGAAATTAATCCGCACAACTTGTTATTAATTAGAAGATAATTGGAATAATACCCAACTGTAATAGTTCCTACAATAACTGAAATAAGAATATTATCTGTTGCATTTAATAACATCGAAGATACTTTATAAATAAATACAGATTTTAAATTGGCAAATATTTCTTTTATTTCTTTTTTTGGTAAAACCTTTCTTTCTTTTATATATGGATATAAAGTAACAGCTTTATGGGATGCTATAGCATTATTTAAAAATACAAATAATATATTTATAGCTAAATAAACAATAAAGTTTTTAAATATTAATAAAGATATAATTTGAGTTATCGTTTTAATAATATTAGTAATTATTGTTATTCTAGTTACAATATAATTTTTCTGATCAGCTGTTATAATTGAAGTCCTATAAACATACAAATATGAAATTACAATACTTGCTAAAGAAAAAAGATAGTATACTTCTAAGTGTGGAATTTCTCTATTAGTATTAACTATATATCTTATAAATGGAGTTATACATAATCCGACTATTAATATTATTGTAGCAATTATATTGTATACTTTTCTATAAAATGTAATAAGTGCAGAAATCTTATCATGGTCATTTTCGGCAATTGGTTTATAAAAACTATAAGCCATAGCTGTCCCAAACCCTAAATCAGCCATTGATAGCATTCCTAATACATCACTAAATAAACCATTTATACCTAAAAACTCTACTCCTAAAGTATAAATAAATACTGATCTTGATAAAAAGCTTAACAACAAAGATATTATTTGATCACTTAAATTAAATAATATATTAGTAATTGATTTTTTAGTTCTTGATGCCATTTTGTTACCTCCTTACATCCAAAGTTTTAACTCTTCTACTAATTTTTGATATTTCTCTTTAATTTGTTGATTATCATAAGTTGGATTTTTAATTTTTAATAATTTATCAATTGTATTTGAAAGTTCTTCAATATTTTCTACCAAAGATATATAGCCTAAATCTTTTATCCATTCATAACAGCCTTTTATTTTATGACTTTTACTCAAAATAACAGCACATGGAGTTTGTGTTATTGCCGCAAAAATCATACCATGTAAGCGATCAGTTACTACTAATTGAGATTTAGCCATTTTATCCCAGAGTTTTTCTATTTGCTCTTTTGCTTCTAAATCTGAAACTTTATCATAATAAAGATGAGTGTCTGTTTGCTCAATATGATTAAATTTTTTGTTTAAAACATTCAATAATTTTTCATAATTGCTTTCTAATATTGTTTGCTCAGAATCATTTCTCAAGCATAATAACACTCCACTTCTTTCATAGTTTGATTCATATTTAGGTAAATTTAATGCTATATCTGGAAGTAATAAAGATTTTGTGTTTGGAAAATTTTTTCGAACAAAGTCATAAGATTCTTTTTCTCGAGTAGTAACAATAAGTTTTTTGCATCTTCGATAAACTTTTTTGGTTACTTTTAATACACTTTTACCAATTTCATCTTCACTATAATAAAACGTTTGGGGAAATATTAAAACTCTATTATTATGTAGCATATTAATTACTATTTCTTGAAGTTTATGAATACTTGGATATAATGTTCCTATGTTACCACCTGCTTGAATAGAAACATAATCTTTTTTTCTTATAATTAATTTTATAAGATTAAATAACCACATACTTAAATTATCAAAAGACAGATCTACAACGATATAATTTGAAAAATTATCTTTAATAAATAAATGCTCTCCTATTAATAAAGCTCTATCTCCAAGATTTCCATATTTTGGAGCACCTATAATATAAAATTTAGGATCTTTAATTTTAATAATATTAATCCATATTTTTACATTTTTAAAAGCAGCTTTTATTTTTTTTAAAAATTTTCGAATTATTTTTATTATAATATAAAAACAATTATATAAACTTGGACATAAACGAATTATAAAATATAGTAATTTATCTTCTAAATCTAAAGATAAATTTTTAGGTAATTTTTTACAGTCCATAATTAATAATTTTCGAAATTCTTTTACTTGTGAAGTCAATTCGATTTTTTTTAAATCATTTAGAATAATTAAATTATTTCCCCAAGTTGCTAAATCTATTTCTTGTTTTAAATTAGGATATTTTTCTAAAATTATTTGTCTGCTATGTTTAGTAGCAAAATAATAATCACGACAATTTTTATAATTAACAGACTTTACAATTCCTTTTTCATTTTGAAAATAGTAATAGTAAGCTTCATCTAAATAAACTATTTTTTTACAATTTATAAATAGGCTTGACATTATATATATATCTTCAAAATTTTGATTTATAGGAAATAAATTATTATCAAATAAAGAAAGCTTATACATTTTTCTCCATACATGGTTAGAAATTTGTCTATCTTCTAATAATAACTTTAAAGCCTCCTCTGTATTTAAAATTTGTGTTCCATATATTGGTTTTCGACGATTCATATAACCATTTGGATAAGCAGAGATATATTGGCATATAACCATATCGGCATTATTAGTAAGCATTGCAGCATTCATTTTTTCTATCATATTTAGAGAAATCCAATCATCAGAGTCTACAAAAAATACATATTTCCCTTTTGCTTTAGCTAGCCCATTATTTCTAGCAGCTGATAAGCCACCATTTTCCTGATGCACTACTTCAATTCTTTTATCTTTTTTGGCCCAGTCATCACACATGGTGCCACTATTATCTGTTGAACCATCATCAACAATTATTATCTGCAAATTATTATACGTTTGATTCACTACACTAATAAGGCATCTATTCAAATATTTTTCAACATTATAAACAGGAATTATAATTGAAATTAATTCATTTTCTATTTTAGAAATTTTATTATTTTTCATATTTCCCTTCCTCACTATATTTTTATTATATTTAAGTTTCTATTTCTGCAATAATACTATTTTCGTAATTATTATCATTAACGTTTATATTTTCTAAAGATTTATCAGATACTTCATTTACCATTTTACCTTTAATGGGAATTTTATATTTAGAATTTTTTAAATACCATTCATATTCTATATCAATATGCCCTATATCAAGTGCTTGATATCCTTTTTCAGCTAAATCATATGCTAAAATGGTAGCCGTAGGTCCTAAAGCAATTAAAATTAAATCATCTTTAGGAACTAAATTTTCAATTGTTGTTAAAATTTCATTATACTTTGTGAAAGCATTTGTTGTAGGACAAATAATTCTTTTTAAACTATTACAATTATCAAATAAATCATTACCAACACCTAATTTTGATTTACTTCCTTCTACTATTGTTATATTTTTTTTGTTCCATATGCTTTTTATTCTTTCTATCTTTTGTTTAGCTTCTTTTTTATTTTTTAAATCTATATAAAATCTTGAAAAATTGGTATTTCCATAAACTCTTTTTGGAGTTAGTAATTTATATATTTCTTCACCATGTTTATAAGTAAAACCACACCAAAAAGTCTTGCCGCCAATTAACATATTTTTATTATAAATCATACATCTAGGAATACAAGTTAGCACATTAGCATTAGGTTTTGTTAATACTTCTTTTAATCGTAATTTTAATTCTTCTGTTCTTTCTTGATATCTAGGTGTGCCATTAATATCTAATATATAACAAAACTCTCCATCCCCAAATCTTGAAATAGATTTCTTCTCTTTTATAATTTTAGCAACAGTTTCACTATCATCTAGTACGTTTAGTTGTTTATATTTTTTGCGAATGCTTTTTGATTTTATAAATATCCAATTATAAATAATAAATTCTTTTACTTCTCTTAATTTTTCTCTTATATTCATTATTTTGTCTCCCTACTTTGACAATCTTTAAAAAATAAATATACTGGTGTAAAATAAATTGCTATTATAAGTTTAAATTTATTTTTTAAACCTATTTTTCTTTTTAAAATACCTTTTTGTATATAACTATTAATTATTTTCTCATATTTACTATAATCATAATTTTTACCTAATTTATGTTTATAAATATAAAAATTACATATACAATCACTTTGTAAATTATATCTTTCAAAAACATTATATTTTTCTAAATAACTATTAGCTATCGATAATGATTCAATAGATGTTATAAATTTTTTAGGATCCATTACATGTATTAAACTATTCTCTCTTTGTCTGTAATAATATAAACTTTCATTTACATGCGCAACATTTTTTATTTTATCTAAATAAGAGTATATAAATGGATAATCTTCTGCAATTTTAACTTCTTCTATAAATAATAAATCATTTATGTATGATTTTAAATAAATACGATGCCATACCATAGGATCACTTATTTTAAAAATAGTTTTAATAACATCACTATTAGAATTAATTTTTTTGTATGGATACTCTACTTTATGACCTTCGCTTTTGGAAAAAGCATATACTCCACAACTAACCATTTCTGCATCTTTACTATTTAAAAGCATTTTTTCATACATAGTAACATCTATATAATCATCAGAATCAATAAAGCCAATCCATTTTCCTGTTGCATGTTTTAATCCTACATTTCTTGCGGAAGATAAACCACCATTTTCTTTGTGAAAGACCTTTATTCTCTTATCTTTCTTTGCCCAGTCATCACACATTTTGCCACTGTTATCAGTTGAACCATCATCTATAACTAATATTTCTAAATTCTTATATGTTTGATTGACAATTGATACAAGACATTCATCTAAATACTCTTCAACATTGTAAACTGGGACAATAACACTAATTTTATCTTTCATGTTTTCACCTCATCATTTAACTCTTTTTAATAATAAATATAGTGGTGTAAAATAAACAGCCATTATTATTTTTATTCTATTTTGAAGACCAATTTTTTTTCTTAAAATATGGTCATCAAGATAACTCTTTATTATTCTTTCATATTTGCTACAATCATAATCCTTACCTAATTTATGTTTATAAATATAAAAATTACATATACTATCACACTGTATATAATATCTTTCAAATATATCATATTTTTCCATAATTTTATTAATTAAATAATATGATTCAATTGAAGTAATATATTTATCTGGTTTTAACATATGTGTTGAACTAGAGTTATGTTGTCTATAATAATAAAGCTTATCATCAATAAATTTTACTTTATTTATATTATCTAAATATTGATATGTAAAAACACCATCTTCTACAATTTTTAAATTTTCATTAAATAATAATTTACCTATTTTTTCTCTTAAATAAATTTTATTAGGAACGATAGTATCATGAAAATTTAACATATTTTTTAATAAATAATTTTTCGAACAGCTCTCATATTTAATAGAAATGGGATTACAATTATGATTATCAAATGTATAAATTTGACAACTAACTAGTTCTACATCTTTACTATTCTTTATTAATTTTTCATACATTGTTTTATCAATATAGTCATCTGAATCAACAAAGCCAATCCATTTACCAGTTGCATTCTTCAATCCTATATTTCTTGCAGTAGAAGCTCCCCCCCCCCGCTTGTTCATGGAATACTTTTATTCTTTTATCTTTTTTGGCCCATTCATCACACATTTTGCCACTGT
>CANRGD010000018.1 GCA_947630105.1 uncultured Bacilli bacterium
ATGTAAAAAAAATACAAATTAATTATATAACTTGTATTTTCTCTTAAATTTTTCCAACATTTACTTTACTTCACCTTTGTAATGAAAATGTCAGGTAAATTATTATGAGAAAATGTCATTGAACAATATTACTTATGAAAAATCAAATATAAAAACTCTAAATCATTATATAATCCTAAAATATATTTCCTTACATATTGTATAAAAAAAATACAAATTAATTATTTAACTTGTATTTTTTTTATATATTATCAAATATTTATAAAGAAATTAACTCTTTTATTTTACATATTGATATGACTCTTCATAATCTTCATATGCTTGACTTTCTAAATTTGAAATAATCATATCAGCAATTTCTTCATTAGATATACCTTTAGCATCAAACTCTTTACCAGTTTGGTTTGGATCTGGCAATTCTTCATTAGGATCATATCCACTATCATCAGTTGTAATATCTTTAACTGAGTCATCTAAATTGCCATTATTATCAGAATGAGAATTATCAAAATCAACATTATGATCACCAAAATCTTTTTCATTAACTAATTCATCATTCGTAGGATTTTGATCTGCATTATTATCATTTATTTTATCGTTAGCAGAATCAATTTTATCTTGTAAATCTTTATTATCTTCTGCCACTTTATTTTCTAAATCTTCTTTTTTCTGATCTTCTTTATTTTGCATTTCTTTACGTTTTTCTTCAGCTTCTTTTTCAGCTTCTTTTTTCGCCTTTTCATTTTCTTTATCAATTTTTTTATCAGCTTTATTCTCAGCATCTTTTACTTCTTTTTCACTAGTTTTATCTACTGCATAATCTCTATTCTTTGTCTTTTCAGTAGTAGTTTCTGTAGAAGTATCAGTTGAAGTTGAAGTAGATGAAGAACCATATGATGAATAACCAGCAAAGTTATCATCATAAGAAAAAGCTATATTATTATTTGAATTTACTGCCTTTTTAAATGCTTCCAATTTACTTATATCTCTAATTTCATCAGTTGTTGGATAATTGCCATTCATTATTAATTTATTAGTAATTGCTTCTTTATATTGTACATAAAGAGGTTCTGCATTATTTTCAGTAGCATCTTCAGTAATTCTTTCAACTTTTTCAAATGCATCTTCTGCTATATTACATAATCCCATATCATTAAAGTAAGCAATTGTCTTATCTGAAAGTGTATGATCAATAGCTAAATTTTGATACATTATTTCAACAGCAGCTACCATAGGTGTTATAGCTAACTTATAAGCTTCAACATTTCTATTTTCACTATGGGCAATACCTACTTCTCTAACCTCATCAGTTATAGGAAAATCTTGTAATAATGACTGATTCCAAGTATTAAGCTTATCAATTTGATCTTGTCCTTGAGCTTCTTTTATTCCTAAAAACATCTCATGATATTTATTATAGAAGTATTTTCCTTCAGTACTATTTATTAGTTTTTCCATATTAACAGGATTTTCTCTAGATTCAACTACATGTGCCCCCATTAATAAAAGCGTTGCACTCTTATAAGAATTTGACATATCTATTGCATTTATTTTTTCTCCATTAAAAATAGCTTTTATTTCATCTGAAGAATAATCGTTATATGCTTGCTGTAATGCAATCATTTCCTCCCATTTAAGTCCAAATTTTACATTCTTATCTTCTTCTAAAATATTATTAGCAAAATTAACATTTGTTATATCAAAAGAATCTTTAATATTTTTCATAGCATTTTGTTGTGCTATAACATAATTTACTGCTTGTAATTCTTCAAAACTATAATTATTATACATATCATTATTTCTTTGCGTATTAGCAGAATCTAAATTAACATTTTCTACATCATATTCAATATTACTATCATTCATCTGTCCACTTTTACTTAAATGATTTGCTGTAGAAAATGCACATCCTCCAAGTGCTAAAGAAATTGCAGTTCCAATAGCAGCTACTTTAACTTTCATGCTTTTGAAAAATCTTCTTGTTTTTTTCTTTAATTTCTTAAATATACCTTCTTTTTTAGGTAAAGAATATTTCTTTTGTGGCGGAAAGTTTATAAAATTATCTTGATATTTCTTAGGTCTTTCTGTATCAGTATCAGCAAGCTCATCGGCAATTGGTATCTCTGAAGAAACAGAATCCTTAGCCTCGCTTTTTTTAACATGATCTATATCTTTATTAGATTTATTATCTTCTTTCTTATAATTTAACCCCAATCTTTGTATTAAATTGTTGGCCTTACTCTTTGAAGCAATTTCTTTTTCTTCATCAGTAGCACTTTTATATTTTTGAAAATTTTTTTCAAAAGTATCTCCTGATACTACATGAACATATTTTTTATTTAATATTTCATATAATCTTTCTTTATCATTAATCCCTAAAGAACGAGCAAACTCATATGTAATTTCTATTCCTTCATTCAAAGTTACATTTTTCACAGAATCATCATCATAAAAAATACATGCCTGAGTTTTCTTTTCATTATACTCATCTATAAAACTATAAAATACAATATTTATAATATTTTTTAATCCCATTTTTAATTCCTCCTATTTTTCCAACTTTTTAGCTCCTGTATATGACCATCCATTATTTAACAAATCAGTATCATTATAAACGCTCCATTTTGTATAAGTTTTACCAGCATCTAATAATTGTCTTGTTTTATTACTCATATAACAAACTGTTCCATATAATGGTTCTATTCTACTATCTATATCAGAAACTGTAACAGTTGCATATACTGGTACTTCTCTAGTAACATAACTATCACATGAGGCACTAACACTAGAATCAGTTGATTGATGTGTACTAGGAACTGAAGTCGTATTTGTAACTGGAGATAATGTTCCCGTATATTCATATACATCATAATAAAATGTTGGTAAACTTGTACATGTTTCTTCACAATAACTATAATTTGCTCCCACAAATTCATAATGTCTAGTCGCACTATCACGTGGTGGATTAGCATAACTTTCTCTACCAATATATCTCCATGATCCGACTGAAGCTGCTGTTGAGCCTGTTATACTATTTACCGTTGTATATGTAGTTGTTGTGGTATATGTTGTTTTATTAATTATAACGTAACTATATTTAGAGCATGTTTTTTGAGTATAACTAGTTACCTGCCTTAGTTCATCTCTTGATTTTACATATTTTTTACTATATGTTCCGATTTTTTCCTTACGATTAAATAATTGTACTTTCTCAAGACATGTTATACTACTATCACTACAATTAATTTCTTTGGTACTACAACTTGTTTTAGCCCAATTACTCCATAAAGACCAATTTGAAAATTTTACATTAGTTTGTTTTTGATATTCATATAGATAGCCTGGCTCTTTTTCTGGAGGTGGTGTTGGTTTTTCATCTGAAGGTTTATCAGTTGGAGTAGGTTTTTCATCAGGATTTTCAGATGGTTGTGGTGTAGGATTATCTTTATTATTATCATCTTCATTATTAGAATTAGTTGTTGAATCTTTTATATTTACAATAGCTGTTGCCTTAGAGCCCTTAACAAACGCATTTGTAGGCTTTTTCTCACAAATATCAGAATCACAATAATTATAACAACCCAAATGAACTAAAATATAATCTTCTTTTTCACTATCTTTAAGATTAACCTTTAATATATATTCATCATCTGCTTTAGTTATTTTTACATAACTTTTTTCTACATCACATGGCTTATTATTTTTATCAATTAAAGGTAATATAATCTTTTTACCAATCATATCTGCTAAAGTCATCTTATCATATTCGCCAACTTCTTTAGGAAGTCTTTCAGTAGTATAATATGAAATAGCTGCATTTTTCATTTTTTCTAAATTATCCGCAAAAATTTGTGATGTTAATGGTGACAAATCAACACTAGTACTTTGATCTTTATTAATTACAGTAGGTGATATAAATTTAGGTAATAACCAAATTAATAAAAATGCAAATATTATTATTAAAATCAGTTTTAAAAGAAAATCTCTAAAAGGAAAGCCTTTGCTTTCATATTCTTCAGTATACATAAAAAATCCCCCTTGACACATTTACTTGATATTCTAGCACTTTTAATGTTTACTGTCAATAGAGATTTTTATATTAACTATAGTCATTCCATTATTAAAGTTGTCCAATTTATAATTTTCTACATACTTGTTTTTTCTTAAAACTTCATGAGTTGTTTTTCGAATAATTCCTTGTCCTATTCCATGAATAATAACTATTTTTTTATTATGTAATTTAGAATTATCTAAAACAAAATCATTAATTAATATTTTAGCATATTCTCTATCAATACCATGAAGATCTAGAGTTGGTAAATTATCATATAACATTAGTATCATACTCCAATACTTCTTTTAATTCGGGAATTGAATATCTAGACCCAACTTTAGTTACTGATATAGCTCCAGCTATAGAAGAATAATGAATAGAATCAATTAATGAGTACCCCTTACTTATAAAATATGCAAAAGCACCATGAAAAATATCTCCAGCTCCTGTTGAATCTATAGCTGTTACTTTAATACTAGGAATAATTTGATATTGCCCATTTATTACAGTAAAACTTCCATTAGCTTCTAAAGTTATAATAACTGTTTTCTTAAAATAGCTTTTTAAACTTTCATAACATGAAATAAGAGATGTTATATCATCAATATCAATTTTTAAAGAAGTAAATTTTTCTGCAAAATCTTTAGAACAAATTACATATGTAACTAATTTGCCCAATGATAAAATATCATCATTGACTTTTCCAGCATCCAAAATACTTATAGCAGTAGGATTAGCTTTCAAAATATTCATAGCTATTTCCGAATGTTCTCCATCAAGTAAAATAACATCCGTATTAATATCTACTTTTACATTTATTTTACTATTATTAGGAGATTTTACTGATATTATCGTTCTTGTACCGGTACTCTTATTAGCAAGTATATAACTACTAGCTGTTTCATAATTTTCTCTTTGTTCTAAATAAGTTATATCTAAGCCCATTTTATTATATTCTTCTAAAATTTTTTTACCATAATAATCAGTACCTATTAAAGAAACTATTGCCGTATCAACTCCCCATTTTGCTAATAAACAGGCTCCATTTGAAGCTGAACCTCCCCCACATTCAATTAATTTTTGAATACGATATTTTTTATTTTCAGTAGGATATTCATTTACAGGTAATGTAATATCAAATACTGAATTACCTACACATATTGCCCTCATATTACCACATAATCAATCAATATAAATATTGGTATTGACTAATCCCTTTCTATCTTAATATTAAAATTAAATTATACCTTTAGTTTTTATTCTAATTAATTTAACCTATCCACTTTTAGTATAACAGAAAAAGACATTTATTTCTACAATAAAGTCTTTTTAAAAATACCACGTATCAAATATCTTAATTGCATCAAAATATTTAGCTGGCATAAATGTACCTGAAATAGCTGGATAATAAACTATAAAAACAACAATAACCACCAGCATATACATTAACATTGGTATATTAGTTTTAAATTTTTCTAATAAATCTCTAAATAAATTAGTAATTGTAAGCATTATAAAAGGCAATACTGGAAAATAATGATATAAAAACATAACTCTTCCAATAAAAGCATATGGAATATACATACTTAATATAGCTATTATTAAAAATACACTATTTTGTCTATTTTTAAGTTTTGGCAAATGATAAACTAAATATATAAAGGCAAGAACTCCAAACCACCAAATAGCAATATTACCAACACCTGTTATACCTCCATGAAGATTAGGCAATTTATCTTGACTATAATACCATACTGGTTTATAAGTAAATGGCCATGTATAAAATTTTGATGAAAAGAAATGAGTAGCTTGTAAAGTAGAATGATATATATACATTTGTTTAGTTTGCCTAATTATATCTTTTAAACTATCTGTATATGTTAATGATAAATTCGGAAATAATAAATAACTTGAAATATAAATTGTTAATGGTATTATTACATAAAATAAAGTACATTTTGAAAATAACTTAACAGTCATCTTTTTATTTTTAAATACATGAATAAAGAAAATAATTGCTAATCCTAAACCAGCATATAGTCCCGTCCATTTAGTTGTAGTAGCACATCCAAACATTAATCCTGATATAAAGAGATTTTTATTTTCTTTATCAGTTGTTATATATTTATACATATAATAATATGATAACATTATGAATAAAACTAAGAAACTATCAATTGTCCCCATTCTTGTATGAGCAAAATGAAAACAATCAAAAGTCATTAATAAGGCACTAAGTAAAGCATATTTTCTTTTTTTAAACATTGCCTTTCCAAAAATATACATTACCGCAATCATTAATATACCTGCAATATTACCCATTAATCTATAATAAAATGGTGCCATAATTCCAAATATTTTAATAGGAATAGCTTGGATTAATTTTCCTAGTGGTGGATGTGTCCACTCATAAACTGGTTCTCCTTTAACATATTCATAAGCAGTTCTAGCAAAATATATCTCATCAAAATATGTAGAATTCATATAACTTATTTGTTTAGGTATTGTTTCTTGTTCATCTGATATTTGTTTTATTTTTTTACCATTTAAAGTTATATTTTTAATTTTTGATACCTTATCTTTTTTATTAAAAATAGCTATTTCACCTATTTTACCATTACTCTCAGCTACTAATTTTAAATATTTTACTTTACCCTCAAGAGGTTTTGTATCCCAAAAAAAGACACTATTTCCTCCAATATCACCAACTGCATTATAATTAACATTATCCTCAGAAATATAAACACTATATATAGCAACTGAAGACCCTGAATATACTTCTAAATTTTTTATATTTTCCTCTTTTGCTAATTCTATAATAATTTCATCATCCATTTTAAATTCTTTAAAAGTTTGTGGATTTGTCATAGAACCCAAATTTATAAATGATAAAATTGTATAAAAAAGAAGTATAATTCCTAAAACTATAAAATCTCTTTTAGAAAATTTTTCCGATGCATCCTCTAAATATTTTTTCATAACTACCTCCTAGCTTAGTATATCATATTTTTTCTTTTTTTTGTATATACTTATACCATAATAAATAAAAATAGAATCACCTAATTCCTATATTTATAAGCCTTACATATTGCACCCTATATCTTTATGGTCAAAATCATTATATAATGCAAAAGTTAAACACTTTAATCCTCCATGACACATTTCTGAAAATTCACATTCTTGACATTCTTCCGGTATTTTTTTATTTCTTAATTCTTTTAAAATAATATTATTTTCATATAAGTCATACATCTTTGTTTTAAATAAATTACCAACTACAATTGGCATTCTTCTGCAAGGAACTAAATCACCATTTTCCATAACTGTTAATAAAGTATCTCCTGCTGTACAACCATAAGCAAAATCATTTGTCATTTGAAATTGCAATGCCCTATACATGGAAATATTTGTTTGATTATTTTTAATTTTTGCTAATTTATTTTTTTCTTTATACATTATATTTAAATATTTTCTTGTTTGCTTAAAATTTAAAGTTAATTTTTTATCTTTAGAATCACCTAAAGGAATATATCTATCAGACCAAACATTGTTAACCTTATATTTTCTAGCAAATTTAACAACTTGAGGAAATTCCTTATAATTTAATCTTGTAGCTGTAAAAGATATAGAAGTATATATATTATGTTTTCTCAAATTAGTAATACCTTTAATTATTTTTTCATATGTTCCTTTGCCTCTAATATAATCATTAGTCTTTTTACCACCTTCCATACTAACTTGAACATAATAAGGATTATACTCTTTTAATTTTTTAGCAATTTCTTCAGTAATTAAAGTGCCATTAGTAAGAAGTGAAAAAGTAATTAATTCCTTGTCTTGTTTTATCAACTCAAGTATTTTAAATAAATAAGGATTACATAAAGGTTCTCCTCCTGTTATATTAATATGTCCTAGCATCTGTTTCTTTTTTAATAATTCTTTATATTGTGT
This sequence comes from uncultured Bacilli bacterium, assembly GCA_947630105.1. Taxonomy (GTDB): domain Bacteria; phylum Bacillota_I; class Bacilli_A; order RF39; family UBA660; genus CANRGD01. The sequence goes on from CANRGD010000018.1 coordinate 8,006, forward strand.
ATATATTTCTAATAATTGATTATATTCTAATTGTAAAGGGCAATGATTTTCTTGATAACAATGTAAACACTTTAAATTACAATTTTCACTTAAATGCCATTGTAATATAAATTTTTTTACCATGAACCTCCTCCTCCACAAGAAGAGCAGCCTCCCCCACAAGAAGAACAACCTCCACCTCCGCTAGATCCACCTGAACTTATTGCTGTAAAATCTGGAATTGGATGATATACATTATCATATAAATTATGATAAGAATAATCACTACTATAATTAAAATTACCCATATCAATTTCTGGAAAATAAATATTTTCAAATTTTTTTATCCATTTTTTAGATATATTTAAAACATAAGTATAAGGAAGAAGATTATAAAAATAGTTTGGATTATCAGCAACCAAAGTTTCTAACTTTTCCTTTTCTACAGTTGTTAAAAAATTTCTAAATCCTTTAACTTTAGCAGTTATCACCTCTCCATATGAGGTTTTTCTTTTCATTATCAAAGTAAAAAATAAATTTATTATAATACATATAAAAGATAAATAATATAATATACTCCAAGCTGGATCTAAATCTTCAAAATAAAAATAAGATAAAATGCATAAAACTAATTCCACTATATTTATAATCATTGTAATTATAAGTTGTTTAGTTGCCTCTTTATCATGAATTTTATCTTTAAAATGAGTATTTAATTCTAAAGAAACATCATCAAAAGCTTTATAAAATGTTTTATGTTCACTTAAAATTACTATATCATCGCTTTCAAATAGTCTATCATAAACTAATTTCTCCAATTTTTTCATAGGTGGCATCTTACTTAGTTTTTCTTTATAAATCTCCATGTCCTTATTATATTTAGTTATTTCTTTTTCATATAATTTTTTTCTTTCATCTCTTTTTATTATTCTTGATTCAAAGTTATCACTAATAATTTTAATAAATCCCCTTTTTACTAAAGAATCTTTAACTTTCAAAAATCTATCTATATTTGTAGTTATAACTTTATTATCACCATTTTTAAATAAATGAACCATCATTGTTGTCTCACTTATATTTAATGTATCATCAATATCTTTTAATTTTTTTACTTCAATTTGTCGAGGATCAAGAGCTGAATCAAATTTTTTTACTTGTTTTGGTTTTATACAAAGATTAGTAATTTGAATATTTTTATCTTTATCATGCAAGTCATCTATTTTTATATATCCTTTACTAGCAAGTTGAATAAGTAATGCAATTGTATATTTCTTGCTAGTCTGACGTTTATGAAAAACATACCCAACTTCAGCCGCACTTAAATCATCAGGAGGATAAAATTCTACTGTTTCAGCTTGCTTAGGATAATTTTTCCCAAATCTCATCCATTTATAGATAGTCCAACTAGTTAATAAAAATACTAACATGGAAATAATAAATGAAATCCACCCATAATTCCAACTACCAGAGGTAAAATAACCTTCTGGAAGTTCAATATCAACAGTTAATGATTTCTTTAATGGTTTATACTCTAAATAAAAATATTCTTCATTACAAGTTCCATCTTCATTTTTATTTAAAGTATCCCTACAATATTCTTCTTTTTGTTTTTGATAATTTTTACTTTCATTAAATATAGCAATTAAAGTATTTTTTTTAACTTCATAATCAACAATATCAGTTACATTTTCTTTCCTAAATTTATCCGTAAAAAAATTAACTTTATATCCTTCTATATCTTTAGGCATATTTACTATAAGTCTTGCATTTTTTATCTCAGTTCCCCAATAATCTCCATAAGCATGAAATATTAATTCATCAAAATCTTTATATGGATCTTTTCCCATATCATATGTATACTTAATAATATAATTTTTTGCCCCTTTTTCTACAAACTTATTAGCATCTCCAATTTTAATTCTAGCTTTCTTATTTACCATATCTAGACTATATGGTTCTCCTACAGCTTGATAATTAGATATAGTAGCCTTCCTTTTTATAGTATTTCCAGTTCTATCAGTATACTGTAGCCATAAAGGAGTAAATTTATATATTCCATGATGAAAGTCTTCATACCACTGTACTGTAATATTTTCTACAACATCAATTTTATTATCTTCTTTTACATCCAAAAAAACAGTATAATCTAATATATTAAATCCATCTGCTACAGCTTCTTTTGAAGTTTTTTCTAAAGTAATAATATCTAAAATAAATATTAAAATAGGAATTAAGAACATTATAAAAAAAATAAGTCCCATATATTTATATAATATATAAACAAAATTAATTATCATTCTATAAATTTTAGATTCCTTCTTCATACTCCTACCTCATTTAGTTCTTTCAATAGAATTTTTTACTTTATTTTTTATATTTTTAACTTCCGCTTTTGCTTTAAAAATAATTTTTTGAAATTTTTGAAATGAAGAATTATCAATTGATTTAATATTAGGAAAAGACTTTAATATTCTAACTTTTAATGTCAAATGTTTCGTAAATTGTTTTTTCATTTCTGCTTTAATTTTTTGAGTACTATCTGAAAATTTTGTCACATTAATTTTAATTTGACACAAAATTATAAATGTTATTATTAAGTCAATTATAAAAATAAAACTAAATACTAAAACAATACTCTTTAATAAAATATTTGGTAATGTAAAAAGATATTTATAAATTAAAGGATTTATAACTTTAATAATTAAAACTCCTCCTACTCCAAATAAAGCTGCAAATTGTAGACAAACTCGACCATTAATATTAAATTTTCTATAAGTATAATCCCACCAACGTAAATTAAAGATTTTTTCTAATATTAAACTAGTTAAATATTCCAAAGTACTACATAAAGTTGTACTTATTATAAATAAAGCCACTATATCATGTTCATATTTTTGTAAAAAAAAGGTTATTAAAAGCGAGCCAATTCCATAAATAGGAAGACATGGACCTATTAAAAAACCTCTATTTATAATTAACCTTTTTTCTTTATAAGTCGCAACTACTACTTCAATGATATAACCTATAAAAGAATATATAAAAAATTGTAATACTATTTTATAAAAATTATTCATACCTTATACTCCCTAATTAAATAAAAGCTGCAATTATAAGAATAAATACTCCTATTAATATCCCACTTAAAGAAACTATTTTATTTTTACCAACTTTTAAACGTGGTATTAATTCATCTAACATAATAAATAATAACATCCCTAATGTTAGTGACAATAAACTTCCTAAAACTAAAGGATTTATGGTATTTATATTTAAAAAAAACATAATTATTCCACCTATAAAAGTTGCTAGAGAAACTAAAAGAATTGAAAGAATTGATTTACTAATATTTTGATTACTTTGATAAAAAGTTCCAGCTATAACCATTCCTAGTGGTACATTATGGCATCCTACACCAATAGTTAAGGCTATTCCTAATGAAGTATTACTTATTACTGATGAATATATTGCCATACCTTCAATAATATTATGCAAAATAAGAGCTAAAGAAGTAATTATTCCTATATGAGCTAAATTATTATTAAGTTCTTTTTTGCTCATCTTTTCTTCTTCATGATCAGGTATTAAATTATCCAGTAATTTTAAAACTATAAATCCCAAAACTGTTCCAATTAAAAATAAATATATATATTTTATTCCTAAATTTTCTATTATTTCTGGAAGTAAATCCGTTATAATTAAAGTTATTATAACACCAAAAGCTAATCCTATAAAAAAATCAACTACTTTTTCTTTCTTATTAACAAATAAAGCAAGTAAGGCTCCAAGAATTATAAATAAACCTAAAATTAGTGTTGTTAATAGACCTATTTTTATATTTGCCATATTAACCCCCTATTAACAATGAAGCAATTACTACTAAAGCTAAAATAATTCTATAAATCATAAATAACTTAAAATTATGATTATCAAGATATTTTAATAGCCATTTAATACATATTAACCCTACTACAAAAGATATAATAATTCCCAATAAAAAAGTTTGATAATTAGCTATAATTATTGGCCAAGTAGTTTTGTCTATTAATTTTAATACTACTGCTCCACATACTACAGGCGCACTTAAATAAAATGAAAATTTAGCAGCCTCATCTTTTTTAATTCCTATTAATCTACCAGCTGCTATGGTAGTTCCACTTCTAGAAAAGCCTGGTATTAAAGCAAATACTTGGGAACATCCAATTATAATCGAATCAATTAAAGAAATATTTTTTAAATTTTTAGTAGATTTACTATACTTATCGGCTAAATAAATTATTATACCCATTATCATAAGAGCAGCTGCGATTAAAAAATAATTTTTACGAACAATATTTTCAATGCTATCTTCAAATAATACTCCCACTATTGCTGCAGGTATAGTAGCAGCTATTAAATACCATAATAATTTACCATTTTCATCTTTAACTCCTTTAGTTAACCCTTTGATAATCATATTAAAAAAATCTTTAAAAAAATAAACCGCAATAGCAAGTAATGTCCCTAAATGAAGTGCTATATCAAAAGCAAGCTCCATATTAAGACTCATACCCTTACCTATTCCAAAAATATCTCTAAAAATAATTAAATGGGCTGAAGATGAAATTGGTAAAAATTCAGCTATACCTTGAATTAAGCCAAGGATAAATACAGAAAAAAAATTCATAATTACTCATCTCCTAATCTATAACCTACAAATATACCAATTATTAGAAAAATAAGCCCAACAATAAGTTGCATTATATTAAACTCAATAGTTCCTAATTCATGATAAACAGCAACAGGGATTGCTATAATACTAGCAAATATAAATCCTAAAACGCCAAAATAAGTTTTTCTTTCAAATTTTTGTAATAAATATTCTATTAATTTAGCAATTAAAACAATACCAATTAAAATTCCTATCCCAAAAAATAAGGCAATGAAAAAATTAGGATTTAAGTTTTTAAAATGAACTAATTCTTTAATAACTTTCAAAATAGGAAAGTAAAAACCTAACAACATAAGTACTAATGACCCACTCACCCCTGGAATAATCATTGTGGCAGCGGCAATCATTCCGACTAAAGCTAATTTTAAATATGTTAAAACGTTTAAATTTTTAAAATTAGCTTGCACTAAACCTCCACCAAAAATTTCTTCTGAAAAAGCAAGTAAAATAACAAGTAAAAAAGTAATTAAAAATATTAAATAACTTGCAGGTTGCTTTAGTTCTTTTGACCCTTTTACTTTTTTTAATAAAAGAGGTAACCCTCCTACTACAAGTCCTATAAAAAACAAGGTTGTAGGTATAGGAAAATTTTTAAAACTACTATTTATTACACTACTCATAGTAGCAATAGATAGTAATATTCCTATACCAATTGGTAATAAAAATTTTATATTTTCCTTTATTTTTGTAAAAAAATGACTTATAGCATTTATAAAGTTTTCATATATTCCTAATGTTAAAGCTAAAGTTCCACCACTTACTCCAGGAATTATATTTGCAATTCCCATAATAAATCCTTTAATCATCAATACAATGGTTTTTTTCATATTATTCTCCTTTAATTTTCAATAATTTCCATCAGTAATGGAACAATATGTTTTTTTCTAGAAATACATCCAGGAATAAAATGACCTTCTTCTATATCTTGTTCATAAGTAACATCAATTATATCTTTTGCTTTAGTATTATATATTATATAACTACCATTTTTAATAATATCAGTAACATATAAAGCAACTAAAGTATGATTATTAACTTCTGCTACCTCGTCTAAAACATGAATATATTGATCTATTTCTTGTTCTATTTCTTGAAAGTTCATAGTAAAAAATTGACTTATCGCAAATGTTTTATCATTAACTGTATATAATTTATAATCATTATATAATACATCTTCTTTTGTCATTCCTGTTAAAGATGTTCCAGCTTTTAATAATTTCATTCCATATTCATTATAATCAACTCCTGCTAGAGTTTCAAGGTCTTTAACTGCATTTATATCTATATGGGTAGTTGTTGGACTTTTTAATATCATAGTATCTGATAAAATACCAGATAATAATGCCCCTGCTATAGATATAGGAATAGGAATATTTTTTTCTTGAAACATCGTATAAACAATAGTACAAGTAGACCCTACTGCCATATTCTTAAAATTAATAGGATTAGTTGTAGTTATACTACCTAAATTATGATGATCAATTATCTCAATTATATCAGCTTCTTCAAGTCCTTCAACGCTTTGTAATTTTTCATTATGATCAACTAATATAACTTTTTTAGGTTTCTTTTCTGATAAATCAGTTATTTTAAGAAGCCCTAAACAATTATTTTTTTTATCAACTATAGGATAATTAGTATGTTTTAATTTATTATTTACATCAATAACTGTATCTACAAATTCACTTATTTCGAATTTTATAGGATTATAATTTCTAACCATTGTTTTTATATAATTAGTTAAAGCCATTAATCTAGCAACATGATAAGTATCATACGGAGTTCTAATAATATTCACTTTATTTTGCTTAGCCAATTCTAAATGTTCTTCTTTAATATTACAATTATTAGTTAAGATAATTAATTTTACTTTAGACTTAACAGCATATTCAATTACACTATGTCGATCTCCCACTATTAAAATCATATTTTTCTCTAACTTAACATTAGACATAAATGTAGTACTTCGATAAGAAGCCACCAATAATTTACCAACTATTTCATCACTAAAATGTAAAATTTCCGTTCCCTTTAAAACATCTAATAAATTTGAATATGAAGTATATAAATCTTCTACATTATCATCTATTAAATTATGAGATAAATCTTTTATCGTAATAAGCCCTGCAAATAACCCATCTTTTTTTGTTACAGGTAACCCAGTCAAATCTTCTTTTAACATATATTGATATCCATTAAAAATTGAATCCGTATCTTTTATAAAAAAACCTTTATGATAATTAATATCTTTTAATTGTAATTTTACATCATTTAAATATTTAGGTTCTGCTAAATGAAAATATTTTAAGGCATACTTCGTTTCTTTATTAATCATTCCTAAAATTCTAGGCTCAGTATCTTCTTTTAATTGATTTTTTAAATATGATAATGCAATAGCAGACATAACTGAATCTGTATCAGGTTTTTTATGACCAAATATATATGTTTTCATAAATATTATCTCCTTTTATTCTTTTTATGAAAAAAGAGTTAACTTTAAAAAGCCCCTCTTATAAATGCATTTTAATAAAATTAACAAATAACAAAAATAAAAATGTAGTTGCTGTTGTAATTTCATTTTTAGTAGTAGAAGTTTTTTCATATATAGCCGCAACATCATCAATAACATCTACTAACCAACTTTCTTTATATTTTGGAATACTTGTTGTTACTGGAAACATATGATTTTTTATAATATCTTCTTGTTTAGCTGTTAGTTTAAAATATTTTTTAGCATTTTCTAATGCATAATCTGGATGTTTAATTAATTGCTCATATTTATTTTTATCACTTACTTCATCTATAAAAAAATCATGTAACAAAGCAGCTTCTGTTACTTCTTTATATTCTAAATGTAAGAATTTTGAAATTTTATATGAAAAATAAGCAACTCTCATACAATGGTCATATCTAGTTATTCCATGATGATGAATATTTTTTATTTTTTTAAATTCTGCATTATTTATAATAGGTTCAACTATTTCAAAAAACTCCTCATCTTGATATTTATTCATGTAATCTTCCTTTTCTTCTTTTATATATATTATATGTATAACCTTACTTTAATATAATAACATATATACAATATTTTCATCAACTTTATATCTTATTTTATTTTTAACTTTTTACATTTCTTGACAAAACCATTATACCATTTTTAAAGCCCATTTTCAACAATACTTATACTAATTCCTTTAAAATCTGACTAAGTTCTTCTTCCTCTTCTTTAGACATTTCTTCAACATTTTGTTCTTTATTAAACCAAATTGGCAAGTTAGTTGCCGCTTTTTGTTTAGGTGAATTATCTTTTTTAGTAATTAACTTTTTAATCTTTTTATGTTCTTTTTCTGTTATTTTCATAGCTTCTTCTACAGTTTCAATATTTAATCTTTTCCATTGACCAGCAATTGTCTCAACATAACTTTTCTTTAATTGTTCATTATTAATTTTTAAAATATAAGCTATTAATACATTGACAACTCCTGGATTTAATTTTTGATCAACTAAAAGATTTTCTATTAATCTTTTATCTCGATCAGTAGGTTCTGCTCCCTTATATCTAGCTTTTAAAAATTGATAAGGAGTTAAATTTTCAAATGCATAAACCATTTTAGCCCACTTAGAATTATCACCTTGAGGTTTTTTCAAATAATCTGGCTGTTTATTATATATCAAAGTAGGAAGATTTCCGCCATTATCAAATTGATAGTAATTACGGCAACTTTTACGCAATAAATTTTTATCAATTAATCCTTTTTCATTAAGAGAATCCCTGACCAATCCTTGCATATCTAAAGTATTTAAATTATATATAAAACTTAAAGAATTAATTAAATCTTTTGTATCTTTAGTAAAACATTTATCATTTAATTGTGAAGTTGGAATACTTGCTAGTAATAAATTAAAATCAATCCCCCTATTAATTAAAATATTATTACTATCCTGTTTAGTAATATCCTCATTTATTTTTAATACTGTCCCACTAACAGGAGTAAATACATCATCAAAACTACAAGTAATATCTTCATATTCTTTTAAATTTATATAAGGAACTTTATAAAAATTAAGCAATTTCTCGTATTCTTTTTTACCTAAATTATTATAAAGAACAATATTTAAAATAGGATGATTAAAAAATTCATGTGGAGTTATAGGTGAAAACAATAAATAAACAAACTGATTTATACTTCCTTTTTTCATATAAGTCTTCAACAACCCGACAGCCTCTAATTTTTCTCGTGCTATAATAATATCTTCTAATTTTAATTGCATAGTAGCCATTAAATGGTGGTGTGTTAAATCATCACTTAATAATTCTAATTTATCTAAATCATTTAATAAAGTAAAAAATAAAGCTGTAGCAGAATAACCAATAATAGGTTGATAAAGCATTGATATTATTTGTTTATCTTTATCTGTTACATACGTTTTATTAATTACTGTATAAGTATCTGCCGGTAAAATAGATATATTTTTCAAGTTATCACCACCTATATAAATAATACAATAAATAAAGATTAAATGCCAAAAAAATAATAAAAAAAAAGAAAAAATCTTTTTTAAAGTGCTAAAAATTTTAAAATAAAATCTGCCGTTAATCCAGTAAAATATAAAAATGTTAACGCAATTAGGAGAAAAGGTCCAAATGGAATCATCTTTTCATTCTTCTTTAATAATAAAAATAAAGATATTGGCAAAGCTATAAAACTACCTAAAAAAAGTGACATCGTCCCTAGTAAAGGATCTAAAATAAGTCCAAAAATAAACATCATTTTAATATCTCCTCCACCTAAACATTCTTTTTTAAATATTTTAATTCCTACATACAAAATAAAATACATCAAAAGAAACAAAAAAAGTCCAAATAAACAATGTATTAGAGTATTTCTAAGCCCAATATTAAATATTTGAATTATAAAAAAGTAACAAGTAAAAAATATTAAAATTTCATCAGAAATTATTAAATAAGAAATATCACTAACACTTACAATAATTAACATAGCTATAATTCCTAAAGCTATTAATAATTTTAAGGAAAAACCAAAAACTAAAAAAGCTAAAGCAAATAAAATTCCTGTAAAAAATTCCATATAAGTTGATAATGGCGAAATTTTTTGGTGACAATAACGACATTTCTTTTTCAACAAGAAAAAAGAAAATATAGGAATCATATCAATTAATTGTAACTCATGATAACACTTATCACAATGAGATCGCGTAAATAAAAAATTTTCATTTTTAGGTAGACGTAATCCTACTACTGTAAAAAAAGAGCCAAAAAATGTTCCGAAAATAAAGAAGATAATTGAATATATTAATGTCATAATTACCTCCTTAATTGATTTGATTATATATTGAAAACATTGGTTGAATAATTGATAATAAAATAATTCCAACAACTACAGCTAAAAAGCATATTAATATAGGTTCAATTAAACTTTTCAACTGATCAATTACATTTTTATGTAACATCTGAAAATGGGCTGCCACCTTTTCCATCATTAACCCTAATTGTCCTGTAGTTTCTCCAGTTACCAACATTTCATAGGCAACTACTGGAATAGCCCATTCTCCTTTAAAAGCTGAAGAAATAGAATCACCCTTAGCTAAATTTTCTAATGTTTTATTTATTATTCTTTTATATACTTCATTATTAGTTATCTTAGATAATATCTCCATACTATCAGTTATAAAGACTCCATGATTTAAGAGTGAGGCAAAAGTTTTAGTAAAATTAGCTATTTCATTATATATAATGATACTTTTTATAACTGGTAAATGCATCAAAAAAGTTTGAATAGCCGTTCGAAAAGATTTTACCTTAGTATAAAGCAAATAAAATGTAAATATTATACCTACTATTACTACAATTAAAATAATCCAATTGCTTTTAATAAAATCACTTACGGCTAAAATAGCCAAAGTTAAAACTGGAAGCGTAGCATCATTATCAGCAAACATTGAAGCAAATTGAGGCACTAAGTAAGTTAACATAAAAATAAGTACTCCAATAGCAATTGATAAGACAACTAAAGGATACGTCATAGCACTCTTCATTTGTTTTCTAGTTTGTTCCATTGAAGTATAATAATCTGCCATATCATCCAAAATAGTTGGTAAATCACCTGTCATTTCAGCTGTTTTAACCATATTTATTAATAATTTAGGATAAACTTTTTGTTGCATTTCCATAGCTGTTGAAAAATTTTCTCCTTTTAAAAGCTGATATACAAGTTGGCTAAAACTCTTTTTTATTTGTGGTTTGCTTGATTGCTTTGCCAAAATTCTAACCGCATCAGCCAAAGGAATTCCAGATTTAATATACGTTGACAATTGCGTTAAAGAAAAAGCTAAGTCACTAGCTTTAAATTTGCTAACTCCTATATCAATATCATATTTTGATCTTTCTTTTATTTCTAAAACCTTATATTCTTGTGATAAAAGAAAATTTCTAACATCATTTTCACTCTCAGCATCAAAAAAGCCATCTTCTTTTTTTCCTACTCCATTAATTATTTTATAACGAAATCTTTTATTAGGTCTAACAACCTTTTTAGAATTATTATCAGTTTGTTGTGGTATATTAACAACATTTTCTTGATTATTTATAGGTACAGCCGCATTATTAATATTGCTATTATTTACCGTACTATTTATATTATTTAATTTATTATCAACTTTATTTTGAAGAGGAGTAGAATTTGTATTTTGTATTTTTTTAGACTCAGACTTCTTTTTTCCAAACATTCACATTCCTCCTAACCTATTATAATCAATTTTATCATAATATTTTAATTTTTTAAATATAAATTTAACTTTTTAGGCTATTTTACATACATTATTAATAAAGAGGTGTATTTATGTATCCATACGGAAATCCTAATCTTTTAGCTAGAGGTCTCAATTTTACTAGAGGAATTAGAAGTATCAATTGGGGTGGTCTTCTAGACGGAGCTCAAAAAACATTAGGAGTAATAAATCAAGCAATTCCCATTGTTTATCAAGTAAAACCAATTATTAATAATGCCAAGACAATGTTTCGAATAGCAAATGTAATAAATACTCCTGATCCACCACCTACTACTAATTTAAATAATACCCAAAATATTTCCAACAATACAAACGTTTCTGCAAAAAACAGTGAACCAAACACTCCAATTTTCTATATTTAAAAATAGTGTTCAACTTAAACACTATTTTTATTATATTTTGTTAAAAATTCTTCTTTATATTCCAATATTTTATCATTTTTTATTGCTTCTCTTAATTCTTCTGTTAACTTTATTAAAAATCTTATATTATGAATTGAAAGAAGACGTCCACCTAATGTTTCATTTGTTGTAATTAAATGTCTTATATAAGCTTTAGTATAATTTTGACAAGTATAACAATCACATGTTTCTTCTAATTTAGAGGTATCTTCTTTATATTTAGCATTATGAAAATTAATTTTTCCATTTCTAGTAAAAGCTTGTCCATGTCTAGCTATGCGAGTAGGTAAAACACAATCAAAAATATCAACTCCTCTAATAACTCCTTCGATAATATCTACTGGTTCTCCTACTCCCATTAAATATCTTACCTTATTTTCTGGAAGATAAGGAATTGAATATTCAATTGCTTTATACATATCCTCTTTAGATTCTCCATCATTAGCTACTCCACCAATACTATACCCATCAAAATCTAACTTAACGGTCTCTATTGCCGAATATTTTCTTAAATCTTCATAAGGTCCACCTTGAACTATTCCAAATAAAGCTTGATTAGGATTATTATGCACTGCTTTACCCCTTTTCGCCCAGCGAATAGTTCTTTCAACACTATTTTTTAAATATTCATATGAAGCGCTAGCTGGAGGGCATTCATCAAAACTCATAGCAATATCACTATCCAATTTATTTTGAATTGCTATAGATTTTTCTGGTGTTAATAATAAGTTTTGCCCGTCAATATGACTTTTAAAATGAACTCCTTCTTCTTGAATATCCTTTTGTTTATTTTTAGCTAATGAAAAAACTTGAAATCCTCCACTATCTGTTAAAATAGGTCCCTTATAATTCATAAATTTATGAAGTCCCCCACATTTAGCAACAATATCTTCACCGGGTCTCAACCATAAATGATAAGTATTAGCTAAGATTATTCCACTATGTACACCAATTAATTCCTCAGGAGTCAAAGATTTTACAGTCGCTCTAGTTCCAACTGGCATAAACATAGGAGTTTCATAAGTTCCATAATTAGTCTCTATTTTTCCGTAACGTGCATTCGTATTTTTTGAATTTTTTATAAGTTCATAATTAATTTTCATATTCCTAAAACACTTTCTTTCTTCATCAACTATTAAAGTATAGTTAAATAATTACTTTTTGTCAATTTTCCTCTCCAGTATATAAATCACACTGTAATTCATGATCATTTATTACTCCAATTGCTTGCAAATAAGAATATATTATGGTACTACCTACAAACTTCATCCCTCTTTTTTGTAAATCTTTAGAAATTAAATCTGAAAGAGGTGACTTAGTTTTCACATAAGATTTTTTATTTTTAATTATTTTGCCCTTCGTAAAGTGCCAAATATATTTTGCAAAAGAACCATACTCTTTTTGTATTTCCATAAAAATTAAAGCATTAGTAATTACTCCTTTAATTTTTAAATTATTTCTAATTATTTTTTCATTATTCAATAATTCATTAATTTTATTAGTTCCATATTTAGCAATTTTTCTATAATCAAAATTATCAAATGCTTCTTTAAAAGCTTGCCTTTTATTTAAAATACATTCCCAAGATAAGCCTGCTTGAAAGTTTTCTAAAAGTAACATTTCAAATAAATAATTATCATCACTACTAGCCCTTCCCCATTCTTGATCATGATATTTCACATATAATTCATTGTTTTCATTTACCCAACTACATCTTTTCATATTACTCTCCAATATAAATTTTAATAATATCGCTAAAAAAAATTTTCTCATTATTAATAGTTAAATATTTATAAGTATAATTAAGTTTATTTATCCACCCACTAATCTTTTGATAAGTATTAATTTTATAATAGGTAATTGTCACCAACATATTTACTTTTAATAAATTAAGTTGCCAAGATAAATAAGCTTCACTATCTTCTAAAAGATCAATTTTTTTAAAAACTTCCTTTTCTTTTTCTTCTAAAGCTTCTCTAAATCCTTTTAAGGCATCCATTGGTAAAAATTGTTTAGCTCTATCTAAATTATATAGCATTATGTCCTCCAATTAAAGTATTTCTCTTTCTAGCTGTTGCTTTTTCTGTATAACTAATTGCTTTTAAAATAACATTTTTACCATACTTCTCTTTAATAAAATTTAAACAAGCATCAAGCTTTTCTCCTTTACTATTTTCTAAATTATTATCAAAAAAATTAAATTGATAAGACTCATTATTTGTGAGGTGCAAAAAAGCTAAAGAAATTTTTCTTATAGGAACATCTTTAACTACTTTAGAAGTATATTCTGTTAATAAAATATCAGTAATACTTTTATAATCATTTATACTATATTTTAATTTTTTAGATATTCTTGTTGGCTTTAGAATATTTTTACTATAAGATATTTTTAAATATAAAAGTGCAGTTTTTGCTCCTTTTTTTATTAATTCTAAACATAAATAATCAATCATTTCTAATACCACTTTTTTAGTATTTTTAAAATCATAATCTTCAAAAAATATTTGACTAGTAGAAATAGATGTTGTTTTAGGTTTATAATTTTTTATTTGTTCTATAGTAGTGGGTTCAATTCCTTTAGCATGATCAAGCAAAAGTTTAGCATTAATACCAAATTCTTTATATAAAACTTCAGGTGTTGCACCTACTAAATCATGCATATTATAAATACCTAATTTCTCCAGACGTCTTTCGATTCCTTGCCCAATTTGCCAAAAATCACTTAATGGTTCATGATAATGTAAGTTATCAATATAAAGCTTTTCATCTAAAAAGGCGATATTTGAAGAAGTATGTTTTGCTAAAATATCTAAAGCAATCTTAGCTAAATAAAGGTTTGTTCCAATACCCACAGTTGCTGTTATCTTAGTTTTTTTATATACCTCACTTATAAGCATTTTAGCTATTTCTATAGGAGTTTTCTTATACATCGTTAAATAATTTGAAATATCAATAAACACCTCATCAATCGAATATACATGAATATCTTCTTTTGCAAAAAAATTTAAATAAATTTCATAAATATTAGCTGAATATTCAATATATTTTTTCATTCTAGGAAGAGCTATTATATAGGATAAATTATGAGGAATTTCATAAAGTCGACATCTATTAGCAACTCCATTTTCTTTCATTTTCGGAGAAACAGCTAAACATATTGCCCCTTTTCCCCTTGATGAATCAGCAACAACTAAATTAGTTAAAAAAGGATCCATTTTTCTCTCTACACATTCAACTGAAGCATAAAAAGATTTTAAATCTATACATATATAAAACTTGTTCATATTTCCACTCACCAATATGAGTATAACACGAACAAGTGTTTTATAAAACAATATCCTTTAAATTACCAAAAATTACTAATATTATATTTAATTATATTTATATCCACGTCCCGTAATAAGAGTTTCTACTTTCCTTTTTTGCAACACTTTAGAATAAATTCTCGTATGCTCCTGTATTTCAGAAGGACTTAATTGTTCATAAATATGGGAATCTACAAATTCTGAATCTGTATATCTGCAAATATCAACTAAATATGGATCCAATTTCTTTAATACTTCCAATGTTGTTTTTACATCAGCAAGCGTTTCTGTTGGAAAACCAGCTATAATATTTAATAATAACTTCTTAGGATAATTTTTTCTAATATTTTTAACAAAAGTGTTAATCCTTTTTTAAAATGTATACGCATCATTAGTTAAAATGTATATGTTTATGTTGTATAATATCTCATTGGA
>CANRGD010000019.1 GCA_947630105.1 uncultured Bacilli bacterium
ATTCCTTTTTCAATTTTAAATATTTTTTTATCTAAAAGCATTTGTTTTATCTTATCATGTGATTTAAATTTTTTCCTCAGTTCATTATATGAGTATATCAAGACAATCACCT
The DNA here is from genome assembly GCA_947630105.1 of uncultured Bacilli bacterium. Taxonomy (GTDB): domain Bacteria; phylum Bacillota_I; class Bacilli_A; order RF39; family UBA660; genus CANRGD01. The sequence continues at coordinate 113 of CANRGD010000019.1, forward strand.
CTTGATATAACTATAACCTAATTTACCGCAAAAGTCAATCAATTGTGGTAAATTAAGTTTTGCTTCAACTACCAAAATTATAGTTTTTTTATAAACTAGCATAAACTTTTCTAAATATTAGTAGATCTTAATTAAACTATTATAAATTAAAATAAACAAAAATGAGCCAGCTTTCGCTGACTCTTCAGGGGGTTCGGTTGAATAACTCCCACATTTAAATCGTGAGAGATATCGGCGTGATATGTATCACGCATCTTAATAATAAAAGAAAAAATATAAAATGTCAATTAAATAAATTCAAATTTTTTCTTGTTGACATTTTATATTTTTTAAATTTGTTTAATATCAAAGTTTTTGTAATTTTATTTATGTCAATTAACTTTCATAATTGAAGCAATTAATTTATTTTTTAGTTCTTTATCTTTAGGATCTTTATTTAGTAAAAATTCGCGAGAATCTTTTTTTGCTTGTAATAAAATTTTATAATCTGATTTTATATTAGCTATTTTAAAGGCCATGTCTCCACTTTGTTTAGTACCAAATAAATCTCCATGTCCTCTTAATTTAAAATCTTCTTCACTAATAACAAAGCCATCATCTTCTTTTTCCATTATTTTTAATCTTTCTGCATCACTGTCACTTATTAATATACATTGTGATTTAGAAGTTCCTCTTCCTACTCTTCCACGTAATTGATGAAGAGTTGATAAACCAAATCTATCGGCATCAAAAATTACCATAGTTGTGGCATTGGGAACATCTACGCCTACTTCTACTACTGTTGTGGATATTAATATTTGTACTTCATTATTTTTGAATTGTTCCATTATTATATCTTTAGCTCCTGTTGCCATTTTACCATGAACAATATCTATTTTATAAAGATCTTTAAAGGCTAATTTCATTTGGTCTTTTAATTTATAAACATTTGTTAAATCAGAATTTTCATTTTCTTCAATAAGGGGCGCTATTACATATACTTGATGCTGTTGTTTTAAATCACTATACATCATTTCTAAAACTTCTTTTATTTCACTATTTTTCTTAACATATGTAGCTATTTTTTGACGTCCAGCGGGTCTTTCTTTTATTGTTGATACATCCATATCACCAAAAATAGTAAGAGCATAAGTTCTAGGTATGGGAGTTGCGCTCATGTATAAGACATCTGGTTTTATACCTTTATTTTGTAAATTTGCTCTTTGATGAACTCCAAAGCGATGTTGTTCATCAGTAATTACTAATCCTAAATTATTATATTCTACTTCATCTTGTATTAAAGCATGCGTACCTATTACTATATTAATACTTCCATCTTTTAGACCTTTATAAATTGCTAATTTATCTTTTTTAGACATAGAACCTGTTAATAATTCTACTTTTACTTTTGTATTATTTAAAAATTTTTTTAAATTTAAATAATGTTGCATAGCTAGAATTTCAGTTGGAGCCATCAAGGCACTTTGATAATTACTTAAGTAATTAGCAAACATTGCTATAAAAGCTACTATTGTTTTACCACTACCTACATCACCTTGTAATAATCTATTCATACGAGAAGGTGATTCTAAATCAGATATTATTTCATTACAAGCTTGTTGTTGATCTTTTGTTAGCTTAAAGGGAATTTTATCTATAAACTTTTTTAATTCTTTTTTATCAATATTTCTTTGTAAACCATTTTGTTCTTTTTTATTTTGTTCTTTTAAATAATTTATTTTAAACATAAATTCAAATAATTCTTCGTATTTTAATCTAATAGTAACTTCTTTTAACTTTTCATTGGTAGAAGGATTATGAATTATATTTAAAGCTGTTTTTTTATTTAAAAAATTATATTTTTCTCTATATTCTTCGGGAATATAATCGGGTATTTCTTTGCCATACATTAATAAAGCCATATTTATATAAGTAGATAAATTCTTATTAGTAAGTCCACTAGTACAGTGATATACTGGTTCTATTTTTACTTTGTTTGTTAATACTCCCATTTTTATATCTGAAGCAGTTATAACGTTTTTTGTTTTATCTAATTTACCAATTACAGTTATTCCTGTTCCTACAATTAATTGACTTTTTAAAAAAGCTCTATTAAAAATAGATACTCCTACTACTCCAGAAGGGGTTACTAAACGAAAATTCATTTTATTTAAACCCGCTTTAAAACGCATTAAAATGGGTACACTTTCTACTTTACCATCAGTTATAATTTTTTCTCCATCTGCTATTTCATTAATATTATTTCTTTGTAATATTTCATAGCGAAAAGGATAATGTGTAACTAAATCTTCTATTGTATATATATTAATTTTATTTAATAAAGAAAGAGATTTTGGACCAATACCTTTTACTTCTTTTAATTCTGGCATCATATCACTTCCTTCTTCGCATATTATAGCATATTTAGAATTTAAATTCAAAGAAAAAAGTTTTTAAAAAACAATTAATTTTTTTATTTTTTTTTAAAATTTTTATTGACAAATTAATGGCTTTCGGTTAGTATAATAATCACCAATTCGGAATTAGGCGAATTGGTCGCTAGTATCACACTAGCCAACCCCTTTTTATTCTTTTTGGAGGTTGCCCTCAGGGGGTGCAACCTCTTAGATAAAAATTAAAAAAGATGTTTGCCGAACATCTTTTTTTATTCTTTTTCTGCTGATAAAGATTTATAATAATCAAATCTTTTTTCAGCATTTTTTTTGTTTTTTGTTAATAAATTAGTTGCTTGATTAGAAATCTTTTTTAAGGAATTATATCTATCTTCATTAGATAAAAAGCTTTCATATTTAGAAAAATCAGCATTACTATCCATTTTAAACTCTTCAGTAATTGGGTTATAGTGGAATAATGGAAAATATCCACAGGCGGTTGCTTCTTTTTCTTCATTAATACTATTTTTCATTCCTTTAATAATTCCTTGAGCTATACATGGAGAATAAGCAATTATAATTGATGGACCATTATAGCTTTCTGCTTCTAATAAAACTTTTATAGCTTGATTAGGATTTGCACCTAAGGAAATTGTTCCTACATAAACGTGAGGATAAGTTAAGGCAATTTTGGCTAAATCTTTTTTAGCTACTTCTTTACCACTAGATGTAAATTTAGCAACAGCTCCTATTCTAGTTGATTTAGATGCTTGACCTCCTGTATTGGAATAAACTTCAGTATCTAAAACTAAGATATTAATATTTTTGTTACTAGCAAGAACATGATCTATACCATTAAAACCAATATCATAAGCCCAGCCATCGCCACCAATCATCCAAATTGATCGAGGTGCAATAAAATCTTTTAATTTTAAAAGTTCAGGGATCTTAGTGTTATCGATTACTTTTAAAAGATTTAAGGCTGTTTCATCAGTAATATTATTACAGTATCCTTCATATATATCTAATTCACTTTTCTTTATTAAATTTTTATTATTTTTTATCATGCTTATGATTTGTTTTTTCATCATTTCATCAGCTATTTTTATTCCAAATCCAAATTCGGCATTATCTTCAAATAAGGAATTAGCCCAAGGTATGGTGTAAGGCATTGATGGAGCTGAAGCACCATAAATTGATGAACAACCTGTCGCGTTAGCTACAATCATTTTATTACCAAATAATTGAGTTAAAAGTTTTAGATAAGGAGTTTCTCCACAGCCAGCACAAGCTCCTGAAAATTCAAATTTTGGATTTTTAAATTGACTTCCTTTAACAGTAGTTATAGGCATAACATTTTCTTTTTCTTTAACTTCTTCAAAAAGATATTTATTTTCTTCTTGTTTTTTGCTTTTATAAATAGCATCTTTAGCTTTCATAACTAAGGCTTTAGCTCCTGAACGACCTGGGCATATTTCACTACATAAGCCACATCCTGTACAATCAGGATAACTTACGCCTATTGTATATTTATAATCTTGATTTTTTAGATTAGCTGGAAGTAGATTTTCTTTTAAACTTTCTGGAGCATCAATTATTTCTTTTTCATCTAATAAAAATGGTCGTATAACAGCGTGAGGGCATACTAAGGAACATAAATTACAAGAAATACAATTCTCACTTTTATAACATGGTACAAAATCACTGATATCTCGTTTATCAAGTTTAGAAGTTCCAGCAGCAAATTCACCTGTTGCTAATTTTAAGAAACTACTTACAGGTAAGCTATCACCTTCCATAGAATTAATAGTTTCAAATAAATTTTTCTTCTTTTCTATTTCTTTATCAAAGTCAACATAAGGTACTTTGACAGGAATTAATTTTTCTAAACTATTTTCAAGGGCACGGATATTTTTATTTACTATGTCGCCACCTTTATGGGCAAATTTAACTGCTAAATTTTCTTTAATTTTAGTAAGTGCAAAATTTAAGTCTATTATTTTACCTAATTTAAATATAAGAGCTTCAATGATGGTACTTATTTTATTATCTAGACCTTCATTTTGAGCTATTTTATTTGCATCAATTATAAACATTTTGATATTTCTTGTTTTTAAAATGTTTTTATCATGATTACTCATCATTGCTAAGACTTCATCTGGTGATTTACTAGAATTTAAAACAAAAACACCTTTAGGTATAATTTTATCAAGCATTTTTAATCTTTTTAAATAAGAATCCTTAGTACAAATTATTAAGCTTGCTTCTTCAATATAGTAACTAGCTTTGATATGATTTTTGCTGAATCTTAAATTAGAAATAGTTACTCCACCACTTTTTTTGGAATCATATTGAAAATATCCTTGGACATAAGCCTTGGTATAAGTTCCTGTTATTTTCATTAAATCTTTAGCGGCACTTACCATACCATCGCTACCATAGCCATATATTAAAAATTCTATATTTTGATGAGGTAATTTAAATTTTTCATCATATTTAATAGATAAATTAGTAACATCATCATTTATACCAACTGTAAAATTAGTATGGACATCTCTTGTATCTAGAAAATCAAAAACACCTTTAATCATAGCAGGAGTTGTATTTTTACTTGATAAACCATATCTACCACCATAGACATTTACTCTAGCATCTACTTCTTTTATTGTTTTAACAACATCTAAATAAAGGGGTTCTCCATTTGAACCTGGTTCTTTAGTACGATCAAGAACTGCTATTTTTTTGACTGTTTTAGGTAAGGCTTTGATGAAATATTTTGTACTAAATGGTCTATATAAATGAACTTCGATTAAACCTACATTTTCTCCTTTAGTAACTAAGTAATCTACTGTTTCTTTAATTGTTTCACAAACAGAACCCATAGCTACAATAATTTTTGTTGGAGTAGTACTTCCATAATAATTAAATGGTTGATAATTATTTCCTGTTATTTTATTTATTTCTTCCATATAATCGTTAACTATATCTGGAGTTTTATCATAATAGGTATTTCTGGCTTCTAAATTTTGAAAATATATATCTTCATTTTGTGCTGTACCTCTAATAGTTGGTTTATTAGGATTTAAAGCGCGATTACGAAAATCTGCTAAAGCTTTTTCATCTATTAATTGTTTTAATTTTTCTGTGTCAATTATATCTACTTTTTGTAATTCATGACTTGTTCTAAAGCCATCAAAAAAATTTAAAAATGGAACACTACTTTTAATAGCAGATAAATGAGCAACGCCTGTTAAGTCCATGATTTGTTGAACTGAAGAAGAGGCTAACATAGCAAAACCTGTTTGTCTAGTAGCATAAATATCTTGATGATCGCCAAAGATAGATAATGCATGAGTAGCTAAAGAACGAGCTGCTACATTTATAACACAAGGTAAAAGTTCTCCTGCTATTTTATACATATTAGGAATCATTAATAATAATCCTTGACTAGCAGTATAAGTAGTTGTTAGGCAACCTGCTTGTAGTGAACCATGGACCATTCCTGCAGCACCTGCTTCGCTTTCCATTTCTACTACTTCTACAGGAGTATTAAAATAATTTAACTTACCTTCACTACTCCATTTATCTGTGATTTCTGCCATTGGAGAAGCTGGTGTAATTGGATATATACCTGCTACTTCAGTAAAATTATAAGAAACATAAGCTGCTGATTCATTACCATCCATAATTTTTTTCATCTGTAATCACCCTTTCTTTATTATATTATATCAAAAAGAGTTAATGTAAGCTAATTAATATAATTTATATATTCATTTAAAGTTGTATAACGATTCATAGAAATTCTTGGAACTTTTAATAAATTGATGCCCTTAGTAGCTTTTTGCATTCCACCGATGAAAGCAATTTTAAAGCCTGCTTCTTTTACTATATCTAGGGCATAGTCATTATATTCATAAAATGGAAAACAGAATGCTTCTGTATTATTAAGTGTTTCTCTACTGGTCTTTAAGTCAGCAAGTAATTGCTCTTTTGGCAAACATTTTAAAGGACTTCCTTGACCACCTGAACAAAGACCAGGTTTATGTAAGTCATGAGTATGACTAGCAATTTCCATATAAGGAGAAGCAAATTTTTCTGTCGGATACCAAGAGCTTATTAAGAATAAAGTAGCATTTATTTGATATTCTTCTAAAAGAGGAATAAACTTTTCGGCTCTAGCTCCATCATCAATTGTTACTAATATACTTTTCTTTGGAAGTCTAAGTTTACCTTCAATAAATAATCTTAATTCTGTGGTTGTTAAAGTAAAATAATCATTTTCTTTTAAATAATTGAATTGTTCTCTTATTTGAGTATCTTTATGGCATATTAATTCATTACAGGTATTATCGCCATCAAAATATATAAAGTGATAAACAGTAACTGGTACTTTAGTTGCTTCTTCTTCAGTGGTATTTTCTACTTCATAAGTTTTATCTATATCAGCTAAGTTTACAAAAAATAATTCATCTAAATATTCTATATAATATCCAGTATCTTCTTTGTAAATAATGGGTGTATCTATTGATTCATAAAGAGTATATACTAATTTATTATCACGATATAAGTGAGTAGGATTTTTTGTAGTAATATTTTCATTAAAAACTAAATAATTTTTATATCTCGTATTTGTAGGAATATCAGTTGTTGTTTTTTCAACATTGGAATAAGAAATATAACTATCTAGTTTAGGTATATAAAAATATTTTGTTTGATAAGTAATTTTCTCTTTTTTTAATAATATGATTTCTCCTTCAGATATTTTGCCAATTTTTTGATATTTATTAGCAATCTTTTTATATAAAAAGCTATCTTTGGTTACTTTAACTTTACTGGCAAATTTGCTTTTTATTTTTTCTTCTATATTCTTTCTTTGAATTTTAAGTTGCTCTTGTTTTTTATAATCAAGAAAAAAAGAAAAAGCTATAGCTATAATAACAATAATTAATATTCCAATTATTATCCACTTTATCTTTTTCATAATATTCTCCTATTAAATTATTTCTTTAATTATTTCCAATTGGTTTATTATTTTTGTTAGTGACAATCCAAGCATTAGATACTGTTCGGCCACCATATTCGCCTCCAGCAGATGGTTTATTATATAATTTTCCATTAACACTCATAGTTGATGATGCTCCTCCATCTAAATTAGCAGCATTATAAGCTTTATAGCGAAGAAGGATTTCTATGACATCATTCATTGTTGCTCCTATACTATAACCAGGAAGTCTTCCTTCAATTATTAAAAATAATACTATACCATCTTTTCTTTGGGCTATAACAGTTCTAGGGGCTGTACCCCAACCACCATCACCATGAATTTTAGCTACTTTTCCATTTACTATTAAATTAGGTCCAAATTCAACAGCACTTACCATTCCATCAAGAATTGCTTCTTCTGGAGTTTTAGAAGTTAAATACATTTTATGTTCTTTGGTAAACCCTATTAGTTCTCCTGAGCCTCCTTCATGATCCCATATTAATTTGCCATCTTTAATAATAGCACCATAAGGAACAGAACCATTACCCCAGCCATCTAAATCTTCAAAGCCACCACCGTTTATACCAACTAAACCATTATTTTCTTTAACTAAGGTATTTACAGACTGACCAGCACGTCCTAATTTAGATGAGACGGCCAAGTCAACATCACTAGGATCATATATTACAGTTAAATAGCCTTTAAATTTTTTTTCATCTAAACGAATAATTTTATAAACTTCATTACCATTTTCTCTAGTAAATAAATCTTTTTCGTATTCTGAGGAATAGTGCTTTTTTTCACTAGTATCTCCAATTATGATATCATTTAAATTTATTTCTTCAGTTGGTTTTTCAATATAGTTTTCACTCATTATTTTATTAACTGTATCTTCATCATATAAAGTGTATGCTAAATATTTGTGTGACATAGTTGTCATGGCGGTTGGTATCCAAAATGATTTAAATTCTTGAGTATTAATCAGTGTTAAACCGGCAACGGCTAATAAATCTAGAAATAAAATTAAAATTGTTATTTTTTTTATTTTCCAAGTCTTTTTTTTCTTTTTTTTCATTTTATTCACTCCATTATACAATATAAGGATTATCTAACGTTCCTAAACCACCTTTAATTAAATTTTTATTAATAGAAATTACGGGAACAATATTTTTTGGTGTTTCCACTTTTACTTCTTCTACTAAACCTGTTTGATGATAGACATAAGCCATACTTCCTACACTAGAGGTTGTTGTCATATAATAAAAATCATCTGTTGAGCCTGTGTAGTAATCAAAAATATTTAATAACCCTACTTTAGTTGTAAGATAATTCACATAAATAGAAGAATATTGGTAAGCTGTTTCAGATGATATTTCACCTGTATAAAAATTACAATTATTTAAATATTGATTATAAGTTAAAGAATTAAATAAATTATTATTTAAATAATAAGCTATATTATTTTTATCATAAAGATTATAAATACTTGTTGAATAACTATATGGCAAAGTTATATTATTTGGATTATTTAAGTATAATTTTAAAGAATGATTATCATCATAATTTACTTTCCAAATATCTCCTCCTATGTTTATGTAACTATCAACATAATTTATATTATTGTCTTGATTTATTATAAAAGGATTTTCTTTGGTACCATCTCCGGATATTATGTTTAAATTTTTATTTAGAGTTAATACGGCTCTGATGCCATAAATTTCATCTGTCATACTATCATTAATGCTTCCATCAGTATCAACAAATAAGTTATTATTATTTTCATCTAAACCTAAAGTCCAAAAAGCTTTTCCTATATTTAAATAACTATTTTTTCCACTGGCATTTATATAATCTTTAATAGTTAGTGTTGTTATATAAGAGGTATTATTTTTAGAATTTGTTTCTACTTTAGAGTCTTTAAGTATATCTTCACTATATTTTGTTTTTACTAAAAATTTTTCTGGAGATGGTAAAGTTTTATAATAAATTCCACTATTAGGAGTGGATCCTTTTTCTAACCATTCTTTTAAATTTGATGTTTCATAATTAACATCAGAACCCCACATAAAAGAAGCCGGCACATCTTCACTGATTATTTTTACAGTATTGTCATTATTTATTCTTATTACTCTAAATAATCTATTAGCAAACTTAACATAATTATTTACTACATTACCTTTAAAATAATAACCATCTTTATCTTGATGAAGGCCATCATTTTCTTTTTCTATTTGGTTTAGTTTTAATATAGTACCATTTAAAGTTTGATTTTCTTCTTTTATTCTTTTATTTTGTTGACCATAAAAATAAAAACTTCTAATCCCAAAATATAAACCTATAATTATTAAAAATATTAAACTTATAATATTAAATAATAGTTCTTTTTTGCCTATAAGTAGTTTTGTTTTTTTAGTGGTTGTTGTTTTTCCTTTCTTTAACATCTTATACCTCTCTATCTTCTATAAAATTATAACAAAAATAGATAATAGTTTCAACTAAAAGATAAAAAGAAAAAACCTTTTAAATTTTCTTAAAGGTTTTCTTTTATAAAATTATAAATTTTATTGTAAGTGGTCGAGTCATAATGAAGACCGTCTGTGGCCGTAAAGCCATTAGATTTTAAGTAACTATTAGCATCTATATATTTAACTTTATTAGATAAACCATTTTTTAAAGTGGTATTAAATGAATCTATTTCAGTATTTAAACTATTATAACTACCACTTGTAGGCATAACTGAGACAAAATAAATTTTTGCTCCTTTACCTGTCCAAGAAGTAATTTTACTATTGATATAATCAATGTAAGAATTTGGATGGTATAAATCATTTACTCCCATTAAAATAATAATAGCAGAATTAGTTGTTATACTATTTTCTATTTGTGGAACTCCTGTTGATTGCATCCAGGATAATCCTATAGAACCTTTACAGCTCCAAACATCATTTGTTTTAACAGCTGCTTGCATTTGAACAGTTCTAGAATCACCTATAAATATTAATTTACTAATAGTAGTTTGTTGAGATGAAGATGGTGAAGATGTTTGTTTACTTGGTTCCATATCACTATAATTGGGAATAATAGGCTTTCTATTATCTTCTTGGTAAGGATCTATATATTGTGAATCTCCATTTGGTTTAGCAGTTGTGGCATAGTTCCAGCAAGTTGACAATTCAAAACTATCATCTAATAATTTCATAGCCCCATTAACTATGATAGGAATAAAAAACAACATTATTAAGGCTATTAACCAATTTTGAAAAGCTTTGGTTAATTTTTTATCATCTGGATTCATAATTATTTTTATTAAAATAACCATTAATCCAATTATAGCAATAATTGGTCCTAGCAATTGAATTAAATCGAGAATTTGTTTTATTATACTTAAAATATTGGCAAGACCTGGATCATTACAAACTGTAACATCTAAAATTAGCATGTTATACACCTCTTTTATAGAAAAAAACATTTATTTTATTTTATCATAAAACTTTATATTTTTCATAATTGTTTTACTATCCAGAAGGTAGACATGTTTCTTAGCCCATTTTCTCCACCAGCTACAGGAGTATTAATTATTTCATTATTTATTATTAATTCGGAAGAAGATCCTCCATCTAAATTAGCGGCATTATAAGCTCCATAATTTTCCATTATATCCGTAAGATCTACCATATCAGCACCAAGGCTTGTGGCTAAACGGCCATTTATTACTAAAAATAAGACTATGCCATCTTGCCTTTGACCAATAGCTGTTCTGGGAGCAATACCCCAGCCACCATTACCTTTTATAAATGATCTTTTGCCATTTACTATTAAGTAAGGTCCAAATTCAATAGCATCTCGATAACCTATTTTTAAGGCCTCTTCTTTACTCATTTTGCCAAGTATTAATTTATTTTCAGTAGTAAAGCCAATAAAACCTCCACCCATATTGGCATCTTGAAAGTCACTTATAACTTGACCATTCTTAATTACAGTTCCATGAGGAAGTGCTCCATTAGAATTCCAATCTGGATCATAAAAACCTCCTGCATTCATTGCTATAATAGCATTTTCTCTTTTGGCAACTGTTAAAATTGACTCTCCTCTCTTTCCTAAATAGTTAGTTGTTGCTATAAAAATTTTGGATGGATCATATATAGCTACTAAAAATCCTTGATAGGTATCTCCTTTTATTTCTATTAATTTATATAAATCATTAGGGTCATTTTTAGTTAAAATTTCTTTTTCATATTTATTTTTGTATATTGTTGTTGAATATTTTTTAAATTTTATTTGATTAGGATTAGTAATTTCATTTATTTCTAAAATACTATTATTTTTTAAAACTTTATCAATTGTTTTTTGACTATAAAAAATTGTGGCTAAATATTGGTGATTCATTGTAGTCATAGCACTAGTTATCCAAAAATTTCTAAAGTTGTCCCAAGGACCATAAAAAAGTAACAAAAAAGAACTATCTAATATAATTATTAGACTACAAACTAGCGCTATAATTTTTCTTTTTTTGGACCAAGAGTGTTTATTTTTTTTCTTTTGTATTTTCATTGTCGTCCTCTTTACCTTCATAATTACCATCTTTATTATAATCAATATATTTTTTAGTAGTTTTGTATTTATTTAATAAATTTGTTCCTGCTGTTTTATTAAATTCAGCAATAGTTTTATTATATAAATTAATATCATTTACAAAATAATTAATAGCTTGTTCATATATTATTTTGTAATTACTACATTTATTATTTATATCACTATTAGGATAATAGGCATCATTACATAATTTAGCTAATTTTTTAGTTTGAATTTCTATGTCATTGATAATATTTTCATATGCCGATATTTTGTTTTTTACTTGTAAGTCTGTTTGTTCCATTGTTTCTAAATATAAATTACTTAATACTTCTTCATATAGTTTTTCTCTTTCTTCTTCAAAAATTGAAATATTAGTACTAAATTCTTCAAATTGATCTGAAACTACAAGCATTCTTTGATTAGTTAAAGAACGATCTAAACGTAAACCAATTAAAAATTGAGATACACTACCTGCTACAATTAGAAAAAAACTAATTGACATTAAAATATAAGCTATCTTCTTACTACTCATATTATCACCTTAATAAAAGTTTATCAAAAAAAAAAGATTTTGTATAGAAAAAAAGAAAAGAATACTCTTTTCTAATTAAAATAATAAGCAGAACTTATATTGATACAGCCTGTAGCTGATTTTATATAAGATTTGTTACTATTATACTTATCTATCGAAAAAATGTCGCTTTCTTTTAAACCTACAACTTCTTTTTGAGCGTTTTTTTCACTTAAGTCTTCATACTTTGCTAAATCCACACCACGATAGTTGTTTGTTCCTAAAATTTCAATTAAGCGTACATAATATTCATAAGAATTACTATTGTTTTTAACAATAACAAATGATTTCTTAACATCATATTCTCCTCCACTAGGGGGATTATCAAAGTCGGAACTTTCTAAATATTCTAAAGCAACAATTATACAATTATTTTTTTCAGGTAAGTTAATATTTGTATTTGTTTTTAAAGAATATTCTACATTTGAAACAAATCGTTTGGCATCTTCCAAATATGTATCAATTTTATTGTTATTTATTATTCTTGTTACTGTGGGTACTGCTACTAACATTAGTACTCCTAATATTACTAAGCTAGCAAGTAATTCAACTAAAGTAAATGCCTTTTTATTCATACTATTCCTCCACTTTTTCTTTTACTTTAAAAATAAATAATTTACTTAAAATATAATTTATTATTACTACTAAAACATTAGAAAGAATTTTTGAAAGTAATTCATTAGTATTTAATAATTGAATCATTATATACATAAATAAAAGATCAAATATAAGGGAAGCAATTCGACATATAAAAAATGAAACCATTTCTTTTAAAGTATTGCCATTACTTTCAAAAACATACTTTTTATTAGTAATAAAAGCAAAAAGGACAGATAATATCCAAGCAAGTATATTACTTATATATAATTCTATTGATATTTTACGTAGTAAATAAAATGAAACAATATTAATTAATGTCGTTAAGCCCCCAAAAAATAAATACAATATTCCTTCTTTATATTTATTGTACCAAGAAATATGGTTTTCTTCTTCAATATAATCAGATATTATTTTGATTATGTTTTCAGTATTACTTGTAAATTTTTTAGGTTTAAAGGTTTTGCTTTTTTCTATAATTTTTTCTAATTTATTAAAATCTTTTAATTCTAAGATATAACCTTGATTAGCAAATTCTTTTATAATTTGTTTTTGATGGTCATTAGTGTGTTCTTTATATTTTGAAAGTCTTGCTGCAGCTATTACTTTTTTATTTTTTTTAATACCTGCTAGAATAGAACCTGCTCCACCATGAGTAATTAAAAGACTACATTTTGAAATTAAGTCTTCAAATTCTTCTTCGGATACTAAATCAAAAATTTCCATATTTTTGGATTCATATTTAGTAAACCCTGCTTGAACAATTACTTTTTCTTTTATAATTTTGTTTTCAATAGCTTTATCAATGGCTTTTAATAATCTAGTAAAGCTTTTATCCTGTGTTCCTAATGTAACAAATATCATTAAAAAATCCACCCCCCATATGTAGCTTTGGGATATAATTTTTTCATACTTTCCCATTGCACAATAAATTTATCAGAAATTGGGTATAATAATCTTCCACTAATTGTTTTGGTTGTAATATTGGCAAATGTTTCAATATATATTATTTTTGAGCCAAATATTTTTCCAATGCAGCATAATGGGCCCGCAGTATGAGCTCCTGTTGTAACAATATAATCAGGATGAATTTTTAAATATAAATATAAACTTTTAAAACAATTATATAATAGTTTAAAAGGATATACTAAAGGATGATCTTTCGTTCCATAGGTTAAAAAAGCAACACGTTTTTTATAAGATCTTTTTAAATATAAATTAGATTTTGTTTTTTCGGTTATAATATTATAATCATATTTATTAAAGATTGATTTTAATTGCATTAATTCATTTAAGTGTCCTCCAGTAGAGGCAACAAATAATACTTTTCTTTTATCCATTTTCATTACTTCTTTCTATTAAAGAAAACCATTTTTCTCCAATAATATCAGGGGTATAATTTAGAGCGTTTTCACGAGATTTTTTCCCCAGTGTTATTCTTTTTTGTTTATCATTAATTAATTCTTCTATTTTTTTAAGCATAGAATCTTGATTTCTATTTTTTATTAAATAGCCATTTTTATTATTTGCTATTAGTTCCGTAGCCCCTTCAGCAGAATCATAAGCAATACATGGTACTCCATGAGACATAGCTTCTAGTAATACTATTCCAAAAGATTCGGTATAAGATGTCATAATATAGATGGACGATTTTTGTAATAACTTATCAATATATTTTTTATCTCTAAACCCATGAAGACAAACATTTTTTTCTAGATTTTGGGATTTTATATAGTTTTCAAGATTATTTTTTTCAGGACCATCACCTATTATATCTAAATTCCAATCAGGATATTTTTTTATTAATTCAGTCATTACTTTGAGTAAATCAAGATAACCTTTTTCTTTACATAATCTTCCTATTGTAATTAGTCGTTTTTCTTCTAAAGCAGCTAATTTTTTAGGTACTTGTTCTAAAATATTAGGTATAAACACACAAGTACAATTATAAACTTTTAATTTATCTTTATAGAAATCATATAAATTTTTAGATACTAAAA
Organism: uncultured Bacilli bacterium; assembly: GCA_947630105.1. Classification (GTDB taxonomy): domain Bacteria; phylum Bacillota_I; class Bacilli_A; order RF39; family UBA660; genus CANRGD01. Next base: position 15,212 of record CANRGD010000019.1, read on the forward strand.
CAAAATAATTTAAATTTTTGGCACTTTTTATAACTTGAGTAGCATATTTCATATTACCATTATGATGATTATGTTCCCACCCTATTTTTATAATATTTTTATTAGCAAGTTCTCCTAACCATTTATTTAAAAAAGTTCTAGTGGAAATAATTATATCACTATTACAACTTTGTAAAAATTTTTTCATAACTTTTTTTCTTTTGTGATAAATAAAAATACTATCAAAAATATCTTTAAAAAAAGGTATGAATTTTAATTTAAAAAAATAATCTTCAAATATTTTTCTTATTAATTTTAAAAAATGAAATTCTGTTAATAAGCTTTTGTATGTTCTCATCCTTTTTGCTAAATCATTATTTAATAAGAATGTTACTTTTACTTTATCATCTAATTCAAAAGCAATTTGTTCATTAAGCTTATAAATACAAGCAATTTCTACATCATATTTTTTTACTAATATATTCGCTAAAGCTATAATTGACTTTTCAATGCCTCCATAATCTAAATGAAGAGATAATATTGTTATTTTTTTCATCTAATCACCCATAATTTTTATAGTTCATGATTTTGGTAAATTAATAATTTTTTAATTTTTAATATCTATTAATTTTAAATTGTATTCATGAGTTAGTGTAAAAATATTTTTTAATTTCTTTATTAAGTAAAATATAAATTATTACTTCTAATAGAATTATAACAAATCCCAATAAAAAAAGAAATTATTAATTAATTTCTTATTGACATGTATATCCTTCTGTTGTCATATTTTCTTCAATTATTGATCTTTCAGTATTTAAATCATATTCAACATTGGTTAAAAAGTTTGCTTTATTAGCTTCTGGTAATGCTAATTTATTTAAAGTTGTAAGATCAATAGAAACTGTAACATTAAGAGTTGCATTTTCTTCATTTATTAAAAGTGAATAACCTTCATAATCTGGTACAACTAAAGCTTGGTATCCACTATTTAAACTTTCAATTGTTGCAAGGCCAGCTTCTAAATTATCAGTTGAAGTTACTGTTAAATTTTTAGTATAATTTTGTAAGAGATTATTATAAAAAGTATATGTATAAATATTTGCTGTATCAGTTCCATCGGGATTTGCTGGTTGAGTTTTATTACATACTAATGTTTCTAGAGGAGCTGAATTATTTTCGTCTGTAACTGAATCATTATTTGAGGCAGGTTTTTTATTCATTAAACCAATTATAAAAGGATAAGAAAATCCTCCTACTATGAAAAGAATTCCTATTATGGCTATTATTATAGCTGGTTTTTTACTTGTCTTTTTTTCTTTTTTAACAGTTTCTTCTACTTCATTTATATTTAATACTTGAGTTTGTGCTAATTCAGTTGGTGTCATTTGTTGATTTTGATTATTATTCATTTTAAATCACCTCTATTATAAGTAGTATTATATCAAAGTAATTAAAAATAGCCAAGAAAAAAATAACTATTTAAAGTTATTTTTTAGGTTAATTTTTATTTCGTGCATCAAATTTTTTTCTTTCTTCAGTATTTAGGATTCTTTTTCTTATACGTATAAAGTGTGGTGTTACTTCTACTAGTTCATCGGAGTTAATGTAATCTAGTGCATATTCTAAAGTTATAGGACGTGGACGTTTTAATACTACAGTATGATCTGATCCTGCGGCTCTTGTATTTGTTAGTTGTTTTCCTTTTACAACATTTACAGCTAAGTCATTATCTCTATTGCATTCTCCAACTACCATTCCTTCATAAACTTCTGTACCTGGTTCAATAAACATAATGCCTCGATCTTCTAAGTTACCAATAGAGTAAGCTGTGGCAGAACCATTTTCCATTGAAACTAAAACTCCTAATTTACGTTCTCCTATTACTACATTGTCATATGGTAAATATTCTTTAAAAGTATGATTCATTATACCATAACCTTTTGTTAAAGTCATAAAATCAGTAGAAAAGCCTATTAAGCCACGTGATGGAATAATATATAGTAATCTAACTTGATTTTCAAAGTTAGTCATATTTTCCATCTTACCACCACGAATACCTAATTGTTCAATTACAGGACCTACAGATTCTTCAGGTACTTCGATTTGTAATTCTTCATATGGTTCATATTTCTGTCCATCTATTTCTTTTATAATAACGCTTGGTTTTGAAACTTCTAATTCAAATCCTTCACGACGCATATTTTCTATTAAAATACCTAAATGAAGTTCTCCTCGACCGCTAACTAAGAATGATTCATTAGTAGCTGGTTCAACTTTTAAACTTACATCTTTTTGAGTTTCACGTAAGAGACGCTCTTCAATTTTTCTAGCAGTTACTATTTTTCCATCGCGACCAACAAAAGGAGATGAATTTGTTCCAAAGGTCATTTGAAGTGTTGGTTCATCAATATGAAGTGTTGGTAAAGGGTTTAAATTATCATTATTACAAATAGTTTCTCCTACAGAAATATCAGGTAAGCCAGCAATAGCAACTATATCACCAGCTTCGGCTTCTTCTATTTCTACTCTATTATATCCATAATATCCAAATAATTTTTGAATTCTAAATTGTTTTGTTGTGCCATCTAAGCGACAACATGTTACAACTTCACCAGTTTTAATTTTGCCATTTTGTACACGTCCAATACCAATTCTTCCTACAAATTCATTATAATCTAATAAAGCCGGTTGAAATTGTAATGGTTTTTCAGAAGAGCCACTTGGGGCAGGAATCTCTTCTAAGATTGTATCTAATATTTCTGTAAATCCAGGTGTTTGGGTAGAAATATCTTCATTTAAAGAACATGTTTTATTTATGGCTGAGGCATATATTACTTTGAAATCTAATTGTTCTTCATTAGCACCTAATTCAATAAATAAATCTAAAACCTCGTCTACTACTTGTTTACATCTAGCACTTGGCTTATCAACTTTATTAATTATAACTATAGGCTTAACTTTAGCTTCAAATGCTTTTTTTAGAACAAATCTGGTTTGAGGCATGGCACCTTCATAAGCATCAACTACTAATAAAACACCATCTACCATATTCATTATTCTTTCTACTTCACCACCAAAATCAGCATGACCAGGAGTATCTAATATATTAATTCTAACATTTTTATAATCAAGAGCAGTTGTTTTAGCTAAAATAGTTATTCCACGTTCTTTTTCTAAAGCATTGGAATCCATTGAAATATTAGAAGTATCTTCATTTTCTCTAAACATACCAGAATTTTTTAAAATACCATCTACTAATGTAGTTTTTCCATGATCAACATGAGCAATAATAGCAACATTTCTTTTTTCCATTTTATACACCTCTTTTGCACGCTCTACAGTATAACATAAATTTTAAAAAATTACTAGTTTTTTCTTATATTTGTTTTTATATTAATTTTTTTATAAAAATAATTAATTATTAATATTAAAATTAATATTTTAATAGGTGTTTTTAATTTACTAATATAGCTACTAATTATTATCCAATTATTACCTAAAGCATATCCAAAATAAACAAAAGCAAATGTCCATGGAATAGACCCAATTATGGTATAGATTAAAAATTTTGGAAAAGATAAGCGCATAATTCCTATAGGAAGTGAAATTAAAGTTCTTATTATAGGAAAATTTCTACCTATTAAAGCAGCTATTAATCCATATTTTTGAAACCAGGAATCTGATTTATTTAAATCTTCTTCTTTCATAAAAAAATATTTGCCATATTTTTTAATAAAAGGTTTACCTCCGAAATACCCCATAAAATAAATTACTATGGCACAAAAAACACTACCTAATAAACCTGTTAAAAATGCACCCATTAGGGAAAAAATCCCTTTTCCTGCTAAAATTCCTCCCGTAGCTAATATAGCTTCACTTGGAATAATGATAATAACAGCTTCTAAAACCATTCCTAAAAACATTCCCAAATAGCCATAACTACTAATTAAGTTAATAACAAAATTACTCATAGGATTTCACCTATAAAATATTATGAAAAAAAGAATTATTTTTTTCATAATTCTTTTAAAATCTAAAATATATAAATGGATTATAGGAATTATTTATAATAGAGCAAATTGAAAAAATTAATAGTCCAATTAAGATGATATCTCTAATATATCCATATATATGGTTATTCTCATATTTTTTTAATTTTTTAACTATAGGGAACATAAATATTAAGCCTATTGCTATAAATAAAGTATAATTTAGTAGAGTATAATTTTCTAAGAAAAAGGTAGTTAAATTAGACTTTTTTAAAGTTAAAAGATTAACTAATAATTTTCTTTGAATGGTTAAGTTTTCTGTTTTAAAAATCAAAAAGCCAATATTTGTAATTAAGAATTGATATATCCAACTTATTAATTTTGGTATCTTATATAAAATTTTTGATAAAAAGAATTTTTCTATTAATAAAATTATGGCATAATATAATCCCCATATTATAAAATTCCAATTAGCCCCATGCCAAAGTCCAGTAAGTAACCATACAAGTAAAAAATTGCGTATAAATTTAAGTTTAGAACATTTGTTACCACCTAAAGGAATATAAACATAGTCTTTAAACCATGTAGTAAGAGAAATATGCCATTTTTTCCAAAATGAAGAAATACTTAAAGCACTATAAGGATAATCAAAATTTTCCTTTAAATTAAAACCAAAAATACTTGCTAAACCTATAGCCATATCACTATAACCAGAAAAATCATAATAAATTTGTAAAGTAAAAGCTAGTAAAGCAAAAAGAATTATTATAAAACTATAACTTGTTACATGAGAATTATTAAATATTGTATCTGAAATAATAGCAACATTATTAGCAATAATAACTTTTTTACTTAAGCCTATAATAAATCTTCTAAAACCAGCACATACTTTTTCTAAGCTATGAGTTCTTTTGGTTAATTGTTTTTCTATATCTTTATATCTAACTATAGGTCCTGCTATTAATTGAGGAAAAAAGGAAATATATGTTCCTAATAAAATAAATTTTTTTTGAGCTTTAATTCTTTTTTGAGATACATCAATAATGTAAGATATCATTTGAAAAATATAAAAACTAATTCCTATAGGCATTGAAAGATTGAATGCTTTAATATGGATTTTAAAAATCATATTTAAGATATTTACAAGAAAAGTAAAATATTTAAATAAACCTAATATTAAGATGTTAAAAACAATTATTAAAACAAGTTTTCTTTTTGAATAATTAGTATTGTTTTTTTCAATATCAAGGGCATATAAATAATTAATTAACAAAATTAAAATTAATAAAAATATACAATAAGGTTCACCCCATGAATAAAATATTAATGAAGCTATAAATAATAATATATTTCTATATTTTTCTTTTATTAAATAATATAATATGATAACTAAAGGAAGAAATATAAATATAAAAGTTAAACTACTAAATAACATGATTATTCCTCCAATCCTACTTGTCCACAGTCTGTACCGATTAATGAAAAATCTTCTAAAAATAATATTTTGTCAATATCATTTTCTTTTATATATTCTCGAATATTTAAGGGTTTATTAAAAGTATCATAGTAAAATCTAAAATCTATAAAATACGTTTTATTAAAATGTGAAGATATTAAATCTTTAATTGGATCACTATATGAATTTGTAATTATCAATAAATTATCTTTTTGAGGGTTATTAAAATCAAATATTACTTCAGCATAATCCTCACCATAAAATAATGAATAATAATCATCATATTTACCATAATTATAATTTCCATTATAAAAATAGTCTTTGTTACCATATATTTCTTCATTTCTATTAATATAAGTTTTATATTTAGGAAGATTAAATCTATATACTTTAAAAATATCTTTATTGTTATAAATCCTAGTAAATTGAGAATGACTGCCATAAAAGCTTATATCTTTGAAAACATATTCTTTTATAGGTTTTTTTATTTCATCATTAGGAGCTAACATTTTTATAATATCTTTATAACCTTGATATGAACCTTGATAATTCCAATGATGATCATTTTTATAAAAATATTTTTTATATTCTTGATAATTGTTAAACTTTAAATAATCAAATTTATACTTTCCTTGCATTTTTTGTTCAATAATTTGTGGAACATCTATTGAAAGAGTATTTGTTTTGAAATTAAAAATTTGAGAATTTGTTATAAAATAATAATAACTATCTATCTCATTATTCAACACACTGTATTTTTCGATATTTTCTAATAATGGATTAATTCCATCTTTAAGATAATTATTATAATTTAAAACCATATAGTCATCACAGTTGAATATATATCTATCACTGCCTACATTTATGTAATTATCAGTACAAATATTTTTTTTTAATTTTGATAATAGAGGTAATTTGTAAATATTATTATAATTCACTTTAATTTCTTGACTTAATAAGAATTGATCCTGTAAAGCATTTTCTAAATTTTTTTGGTACTTATTTTTTATAAAACTTTTAAATGTTAAATGAGGAAAAAAAGAAAGGTATCTATTTTCTGGAATAGAAAATTTATTTTCTTCTTTGAACATAGAAAATATTCCTATAAATAAAATAATAAATAACATTGTTATAAAAAAAATATTATTTTTTTTCATTGAATACACCTTCTAAATAATAATATCAAATTATAAAAATTTAGTAAATAAATTTAAATTTTGTTAGTGCTTGTTTAAATTAAAAAATGTTTAAGCTCAAATTTTAAAGTAAACGCAACTTTTTAAGGTTAAATGCAACTAAAGTATGA
>CANRGD010000020.1 GCA_947630105.1 uncultured Bacilli bacterium
TTTCAACATTTAAAAATCTCTCAAATCCTTATAAACAAAGGGTTTGGGAGATTTTGACTTTATAAAACTGATAAATTCAGGATTATAACTCATAAATTTTGATATTGCTAGCATTTTTTAATTAAATTATATTTTATTGTAAAAAATCATCTATAGTCATTAATCTATCATCTATTTCTTGTAAAGAAATTTTATCTTTTTTTAAGGAAGAAGTTTCATTTATAGCTACAGTTGATGGTTTTGAAGAGTCTTTATTTTCTTTATTTTGTTCAAGGGTGGCAATAATAAAGGCATCTGTTATTTCTTGTTTTGTTAGTTGGGAACCTGTTGAGTAGCGATCTGCTATAGGAAGTTCCGTTAATTTTAAGGAAGATATTTCTGTTGTTTTGATACCAATATATTTTTTAGAATCAGTAATAAAAGTTTTTACTATTTTATAAGGATTAGATTTTACTTCGCGGATTAAAAGTAAACCTCTTCTAGTTCTTGTTGATAATTCAAATTCTAAAAGACGTACTCTTTTGCCGGTTCCTTTATCGGTAATTATGGATATAAATTCTTCTTTAGTATATGAAAAATTATTAACACTTTGTAACTGATCATCTTTTAGCTTTATGCCTTTAACACCAGCGGCTTTTACACCTACAATTGGGACATCTTCAATGCTAAATGTTAAGCCATAACCAGAATCTGTTACTAAAAATAAAGTATCTTCTTGCTCAATAAAAGCGCTTATCAATTGATCATTATCTTTTAATTTCATACAGCTAGTGGCTTTAGAGTAACGTTGGAGTTTAAAGTCTTTTAATTTAGATCTTTTTATCATTCCATTTTTAGAAGCAATAATAACATTTTTATCACTTGTAAAATCATAAGCAGGAATAGCTGCAATAACATTTTCTTCATTAGGAATAGAAGCAATGTTGCTTACATGTTTAGGCATATCTTTCCATTTTAAATCAGGAATAGTATGAACAGGTACATATAAATAATTGCCACCTGAGGTGAATATTAAGATAGTATCAGTAGTACTCATTTCATAAATTCCTATAATGTAGTCATTTTCTTTTAAAGAAATATCAGCGGGATTAGAGGCAGCATAGCTTCTAAAGGAAGTTCGCTTAATATAACCATCTTTAGTTATCATGACAACTACATCTTCTTTTGGAATCATGGCATCAGTATCAATTTTAATTTCTGTTATTTCTTCTTTAATTTCAGTAAGACGTGGAGTGACATATTCTTTTTTTACATCACGTAAATCTTTTTTCATAACAGATTTTAATACTTCTTCATTACCTAAAATATTATTTAGACCATTAATTATTTTTTCTAGGGCTTCTTTTTCATTTTCTAAAGCTACAACATCTGTATTTGTTAGACGATATAATTGTAAAGTTACAATGGCTTCAGCTTGACTTTCAGTAAAGGCAAATTCTTTAACTAAATTTTCTTTAGCATCAGTTTTATTTTTAGATTGTCTTATTACTTTAATAACTTCATCTAAAATAGAGATACATTTAATAAGTCCTTCAACAATATGGTATCTAGCTTTGGCATGGCGTAAATCAAATTCAGTTCTTCTTTTTACTACTTCTTTTTGATGAGCAATAAAAGTATCCAAAGCTTGGATTAAGCCTACTAATTTGGGCCTTTTATTTACTATAGAAACCATATTAAAGTTATAACTTATTTGCATATCAGTATTTTTTAATAAGTAATTAATAATTAAATCTTTATTAGCGGTTTTTTTAATATCAATAACTATTCTAATATCAGCAGCTGATTCATCTCGTACTTCAATAATTCCATCTATTTTTTTATCTATTCTAATATCATCTATTTTCTTTACCATTAAAGCCTTATTAACTTCAAAAGGTATTTCAGTAATAATAATTGATGAAGAGGTTTTTGATTCTTCTAGTTGATATTTACTTTTAATAATAATTCGACCTTTACCTGTTTCATAGGCTTCTTTTATACCAGCAAGTCCTTCTACTATACCACCGGTTGGAAAATCGGGTCCTTTAACATATTTCATTAAAGTTTCTAATGTACAATTTGGATTATCAATGCGATGAATAGTAGCATCTATTATCTCATTTAAATTATGAGGAGGAATATTTGTTGCGTATCCAGCAGATATTCCTTGAGAGCCATATACTAATAAGGCGGGAAAGCGAGCTGGCAAAACTGTAGGCTCAACTGTTGTATCATCAAAGTTTGGAGCAAATTCTACAGTATCTTTATCTATATCACGAAGCATTTCATTGGAAATTTTGGAAAGTCGGGCTTCTGTATAACGATAAGCTGCTGGTGAGTCTCCATCAATGGAACCGTTATTACCATGCATATCAATATAGGGAAGACGGGTTTTCCATGGTTGACTCATGCGAACCATAGCATCATAAATGGAAGTATCTCCATGAGGATGATAATTTCCAATTACATCTCCCACTGTTTTAGCACTTTTACGATAGCCTTTATCATAGGTATTTTTTTCTTTATGCATAGAATAAAGGATACGTCTTTGAACTGGTTTTAATCCATCTCTAGCATCAGGAATGGCACGTTCTTGAATAATATATTTTGAATAGCTTCCAAAACGTTCCCCCATAATATCTTCTAAAGTATAATCAAATATTTTTTCAAGAATTTCTTCGGTTTCTGTTTTTTTTCTTGGCATTTTTTCACTTCCTAATTAATGGTTTTATATTTTATAAGCATCTTCTAAAGTAAATTCAACATTTTCATCTATCCATTCTTTACGAGGTGGAACATCATCCCCCATTAAAATTGATACTCGTTTTTCAGCAAGTTGAGCATCTTCTATATTTACTCTAATTAAAGTTCTACTTCCTGGTTTCATAGTGGTTTCACATAATTGGTCAGCATTCATTTCTCCAAGTCCTTTATATCTTTGAATTTCGCATTTTTTACCTTTGGCTTTTTCTTTCATTTCTTCAATTGTATACGCATACTCAATAGTTTTACCACTTTGTATTTTGAATAGTGGTGGTAAGGCTACAAAAAGGCGTCCATCTTCAATAAGTGGTTTCATATAGCGATAAAAGAAAGTTAGTAATAAACATTGAATATGACCACCATCTTCATCGGCATCACTCATGATAATTACTTTTTTGTATTCACAATCTTTAATATCAAAGTTAGGACCATAGCCTGCTCCTATAGTATAGATAATAGTATTTATTTCTTCATTTTTTAAAATTTCTTCTTCTTTAGTTTTTTCGGTATTTAAAACTTTTCCACGTAAAGGTAAAATTGCTTGATAACGTCTATCACGACCTTGTTTAGCAGAACCACCTGCTGAATCTCCTTCGACTAAAAATAATTCTTTTTTGTCTTTTTCTTTACTCTGAGCAGGAGCTAATTTTCCTGATAGAGATCTTTCTTTGGAATTTTTCTTGGCTCCTTTACGAGCTTCTTCTCGAGCTTTACGCGCTGCTTCGCGAGCCACTTTGCTTCGTAAAGACTTATTTATGATTTCAGTAGCAATAGCTTTATTTTCTTCTAAGTAAACACGCATTTGTTCAATTACTACATTTTCTACTACAGTTTTAGCAATAGGTGTGCCTAGTTTACCTTTAGTTTGGCCTTCAAACTGTAATATTCCTTCCGGTATTTTTAAACTTATAACTGCGGTTAAACCTTCACGGACATCACTACCTTCAAAAGCTTTATCTTTACCTTTAATAAAGTTATTGCTTTTAGCATAATCATTAAAAACTCTAGTTAAGGCACTTTTAAAACCTACTTCATGGGAACCACCATCAATAGTTTTAACATTATTAACAAAACTAACAATATTTTCATTGTAAGAATCTGTATATTGCATCGCAATATCTACTTCAATTTTTTCTTTTAAGCCGGTAATTGCTAAAACTTTATGAAGAGTTTGTTTACCTTTATTTAATTCTTCAACAAATTCTTCAATACCTCGTTCATAATGAAATTTACTAGCTCTTTGATCTTCTTCGTCTATGACTTCAATGGTGATACCTTTTAATAAAAAAGCTGATTCTTGCATTCTTTCACAGATGGTTGTATATGAAAAATTTGTAGTAGAAAATATGGTATCATCTGGTAAAAAACGAACTGTAGTACCGCTTTTATTAGTGGTGCCTATTTTTTTTAAGGGAACAGTTACATGACCACCATTTTCAAAGCGAATATAGAATTCTTCTTTATTATGTTTAATAGTTACTTCTAACCATTTAGATAAGGCATTAACAACACTTGAGCCTACACCATGTAATCCCCCAGAGACTTTATAGCCTTCACTTTCAAATTTACCTCCAGCATGTAAAATAGTAAATATTACTTCAGGAGTAGTTTTTCCTGATTCATGCATTCCTGTTGGCAAACCACGGCCATGATCTTCTATGCTTATAGATTTATCACTATGAAGAATTATTTTAATATAATCTCCAAAGCCATTTATTGCTTCATCAATAGAATTATCAACAATTTCCCATACTAAATGATGAAGGCCTCTTTTATCTGTTGAGCCGATGTACATTCCTGGTCTTTTTCTTACTGCCTCTAACCCTTCTAGTATTTTAATTGATGATTCATCATATTTTAATGCCATTTATTATCAACTCCTAATATTAACTATATTTTATTATAACGAATAAGTTAACCTTTTTCAAATAAAGTTTACTTTATTTAACATTTCAAAATAAAAAACTAACTATTTCTAGTTAGTTTATAACGTATTAATTCATATCTTCAAGCATTTCAGTAGTTCTTTGAGCAGCGCTTTTCATCATCTCTTTCATGTTATTCATTACTTGAGGATTCTTTTTCATATACATATAACCTGCTACTCCAAGACCTCCTAAAAACATGGCCATCATTGTGCTTTTTTTCATTTAATCACCTCTAGTAATAAAATGGCCTAAATATTCTTATTTTATACCAGTAATTAAAAAATCTTTTATTGTAGTTCTTCTTAGATTATCAGTTGTATTTTTAATAGCCATATTTAAAGCTTCTATATCCCCTATTAAATATAGTTTCTTTTTAGCTCTAGTTACAGCTGTATAAATAAGACGACGGTATAACATTTTATTATATGTTTTTACTAAAGGAATTATGACAATATCAAATTCACTTCCTTGCGCTTTATGGATAGAAATAGCATAAGCTAGGCGAAAATTTGTAAAATTTGAAGGGGTATATTTAACTTTATTGGAATCAAAATCTATAAGTATTTCTTTTTTAGAGTGAGCATCAATCTTTTCAATTAACCCAATATCTCCATTATAGACATTATCTTCAGGCATATTTGTTAGTTGAATAACTTTATCTTTTTCTTGAAAGTTTACTTCTCCAATGTGATATTCTTTTTTAGCATGATCTTTAGGATTAAAGATAGTTTTAACATGGTTATTTATTTCATCTATTCCTAAAAGTCCTTTATAAACTGGAACTAGTATTTGAAAATCTTTATAAGAGACATCTTTATATGTAGTGGCAATTTCACATATATTAGGAAGAACATCTTTATTTAAACAATTTATAAAAGTTAAATCTTCTTCTTTATTAAAAATTTGTGGATTTAATTTACCATTTCTAATATCATAGGCTAAATTAATTATGTTAGAGTCTTTTCCTTGACGATATAAGTGTTTTAATTCTACTACTGCTAAGGTTTTACTCTCAATTAAATCATGTAATACTTGACCTGGGCCTACTGATGGTAATTGATGATCATCACCAACAATAACTATTTTGCAATTTACAGAAAGTCCTTTTAATAAATTAGCGAGTAAATATGTATCTATCATACTAGCTTCATCAATAATAACAAATTCTACTTTACTTTTATTATATTCATTGACTTGAAATTTATTGGTCTCTTTTTGCCATTTTAAAAAGCGATGAATAGTAGATGATTTAAAGCAAGTAGCTTCACTCATTCTCTTAGCGGCACGACCAGTGGGAGCTAAAAGAGCTACTTTTTCTTGTAATTTTTCATATGAATAATTATTCATAAGTCGATATAGTTCAACTATTGCTTTCATGATAGTTGTTTTACCTGTTCCTGGACCACCTGTAATAATTAATAATTTTTTTAAATAACTGTTTTTGATAGCTAAAAGTTGCTCTTCATTATATTTAATAGCATATAAATTTTCTAACTCTTTTATTTTTTCTGTTAATTGTTTTTCTTTATTATCAGCCTCACGAGATAGTAGTCCTAATCTTTTAACAATTAAAACTTCAGCTTCATACATTTGTCTTAAATAATATTTATCATCTTTGATAATAATACTTAACTCATTGGCCATAGTTTTGATAGCTAAATTAAATTGATCTATAGAAATATCTACTTGTAAAACTTTAGGTAAGTAAGTATATAATTCTTGAGCAAAATAATAACTATGACCAAAAGTATTACTAATTTCAGTCATTATATATATTAGGGATGCTTTTATTCTATTTAAATCATCTTTAGCAACACCTTTTTTTAGGGCAATGGCATCAAGTTTTTTAAAAGTAATTTCATTAATATCTTGTATTATTTGATAAATATTATCTTCAATTATTTCTTTAGTTTTACTTTTGTAAAAATTATAAATTAACATAGCTGCTTTAGTAGAAAAACCTAAGTTAGTTAAATAAATTATTATTTCATAGCTAGCTTCATAATCTTTTAGTTTAGTATGAAGAGTATCAATATTAGCTTTAGTAATACCTGGTATTAAAATTAAATTAGTGGGATTTTCTAGGATTATTTTTAGGGTATCTTTACCTAAAACATTTACAATAGCTGTGGCTTTTTTCTTCCCTATTCCTTTAAATAATCCACTAGTTAAAAATTCTATTATAGAATCTTTTTCTTCTGGTTTACATCTTTCATAACTTTCTACTTGGAATTGTTCTCCATATTTTTCATGAATGACTAATTTACCATAAAATATATAAGTGTCTTGATCATTTAATTCATGAAAATATCCTGTAAAAGTTATAGTTTTATCTACAAGAGATTCTATATCTGTTTTAGCAACTTTAAAAAGTCCGACATTATAGCCAGTACTAGTAGAATATATGCTTTTTTTAAAATGTCCTTTTATATATGTTGCCATAGTCCTCCTATAATTTTCCTATACAATATGGATAATCAATTCTTAATATTTTTACTACTACAAAAGTATTATGAGGTAATTCTCCTTTTATTTTAACATGTAAAAAGTTACTAGTGTGTCCATAAGTGTAGCCTTCTTTATATTCTTCTGTTAAAACTTCTACTTGTTCATTTATAAACTTTTGCATGTATTTTTCTTCTAACTCTCGAGATAGTTCTAAAAGTTGACGGGCACGACGTTTTTTCTCAGTATTATCTACTTTATTAGGTAAAGAAATAGCTTTTGTATTTTTTCTCTCACTATAGGGAAAGACATGAATTTTACTAAAAGCTAGACTTCGTGCAGTGGTGATTGTTTTTGCAAAAAGTTCTAAAGTTTCTCCTGGGAAACCAACAATTATATCAGTTGATAGAGAAATATTAGGTCTTATTTTTCTAATTTCGGCTATTTTTTCAAAAAAATATTTTAAGTCATATTTACGATTCATTAATTTTAATATCTCATCAGACCCTGCTTGAAGGGGTATATGTAAGTGATCAACTATAATATTACTACTTTTTATTACTGCTAATACTTCAGGAGTTAATTCTGTTATTTCTATAGAAGAAATTCTTAGTCTTTTTAAGTTTGGAATTTTGATAATTTCTTGTAATAAGTTAGCAAAATTATATTCTAAGTCTACTCCATAATTTCCAGTATGAATACCAGTTAAAACTATTTCATGATATCCACTTTTAACTAAAGTGGAAATTTCTGCTAGAACTTTATTTTTTTCTTTACTACGGCATTTTCCTCGAACATAAGGAATAATACAATAACTGCAAAAATTTTCACAACCATCTTGGATTTTAACAAAAGCTCTTGTTCTATTATGAAAGTTTGTAATAAACATATCTTCAAATTCTGAAACATCTTTAGTATATAATCTTTTTATTTGTTCTTTTTTAGCTAAATATTCTTCTATTATAGAGACAATTTTTGATTTATCTTTATTTCCAATTACAATATCTAAACCAGGTATATCATAATCTTTATTAGCTTCAATAAAACAACCCATGGCTATTACTATAGCATTTGGATTTCTATTAATAGCATTTCTAATCATCTTTTTACTTTTAATATCACTGGTATTAGTTACGGTACAAGTATTAATTATATATATATCGCAAATATCTTTAAAATCTTTAATTTCATAGTTTGCTGCTTGTAATTTATTTATAATATACTCACTTTCATAAGTATTTACTTTACATCCTAAAGTTAAAATTCCAACACTTAACATATTATCACTGCTTCCTAATTGCTAAATTATTCTTATTATATCATATCTTTAACATTTTTTTAATAAGTAATTACTAAATTAAAAGATTGACCAAAGCCAATCTTTTAATTTTATTCAAGATGTTTTTGTAATTCTTTTAAAGTTTGTAAGAATTCATTAGTTTTCTTTATCTCTTCATCTAGTTTTTCATAATTTGCTGTATTTTCTAAAGCTAAATCACTTTCTTTTTCATATTTTTCTATGCCATATATAGGAGAAATAACTGGGGATGAGTGAAATTGTTGGGTTTGATATAATTGTTTTTTCGAAATATCTATAGATGGTACTTCGACAGAATTAAAATCATCTAATTTTAATTGTTCTTGTACGGGTGCTACTTCAATAGCAGCAGTTATTTCTTCAGGTTTAATTTCTTCAATTACATTTTCAAGAATAAATGGTTCAGTATATAAAGCATTAGTTGATAATTTCTTTTTATTTTCTAAATCTTGTAAACTAATAGGTTCATTACCTTCATCTTTATACTGAGTTAATTCATTAGCTTCATACATTTCTTTACTCTTTTTAACTAATTCTTCTAAACTTATAATAGCATTATCTTCTTGTTCTTGTTCATAAGCTGTTAATAAGATATTAGAATTTTCAGGAGCTTGTTCTTGCTGGGTTAATTCAGCAGTTAATTTTTCTAATTCTTTTAAAGCTTCATCTTTATTTGGTTCAATGGTTGTATAAGTTAAATTTTCAGAAGTTGGGGCTTTTATAGGTTCAACTTCAGGTGGAAGTGTTTTAATTATTTGAGGAGTATCTTCTAAAGTTAAGTTAGCATCATTTACTACTTGTTCTTCTTGTTTAGTAGTTAGAGCTTCTACTGATGATTGTTCCTCATTAGTAACTAATTGATCCTTATTAGTATTAATAGAATTTTCTTCTAATTCTAAAGTAGCAACTTCCGCATTTAATAACTTAGTATTATATTTTTTTCTCCTTTTATCATAACTTTTATCTATAAGATATATTATAAAAGCTAAAAAACAAGCTATTAGAGCTACTATATATACAATAATTACTTCTTTAGAAGTTAAAAATTTGATTAAATCATTCATGTACTACACCTCTACATTTAGTATAACATAGAAATAATTTTAGGAAAGTTTTATTAGCGTTTTATTCTAAATTTTACAGCTATGATTTACAAAATAACACATTTGTTTGAGAGAAATAATTATTTGTAACTTAGCATAGTATTATAATATGAAAGAAAAATTTGTAAAATCAACAATTATTTTATTAATTGGAGGATTTATTACTAAAATATTAGGAATGTTTATAAAAATAGTTATGAGTAGACTAATAGGTACAACTGGGTTAGGTCTATATATGTTAATATTACCTACTTTTTCGTTATTTATTGGATTAAGTCAATTTGGCTTACCAGTTGCGATTTCTAAATTAGTTTCAGAAGATACTAAAAATAATAAAAAATTATTTTTTTCTATTTTACCAGTAAGTATTACTATTAATTTATTATTAATTGTAGCTATTTTTTTATTTGCTCCTTTTTTAGCAATTAATTTATTACATAATAAAGATAGTTATCTTAGTATTTTAGCTATTGCTTTAGTTTTACCTTTTACTAGTATTTCAAGTATTTGTAGAAGTTATTTCTTTGGTAAAGAAAAAATGTTTCCGCATATTTTATCTAATATTTTAGAAGATGTTGTGAGATTAGGATTAATGGTTATTGGTGTTCCTTTTTTTCTGAAATATGGAGTAAAATATGCTGTTTGTTATATCGTTTTATCTAATATTATTAGTGAATTTTTATCAATTATTGTCTTATTATTATTTTTACCTAAAAATATCAAAATTAATAAACAGGATTTAAAGTTAAGTAGACAATATATAAAAGAAAGTTTATCTATTGGAATTCCTAATACAACGGGACGTTTAATTGGAAGTATTGGCTACTTTTTTGAGCCTATTATCTTATCAAGTATTTTAATTAAATTGGGATATTCTAATAATTTTATTACTAAAGAATATGGAATATTATCGGGATATGTTATGCCTTTAGTATTGTTGCCTTCATTTTTTACTTTAGCTATTTCCCAAGCGTTATTACCTATTGTTTCAAGAGAATATGTAAGAAATAAAAAAAGTTATGTTAAAAATAAAATTAGACAGGCTATTTTTGTTTCTTTATTAATAGGTATTCCGGTTACTATTTTATTTGTATGTATGCCAGAATTCTTTTTAAATATAATTTATCATACTTCTCTAGGGGTTAATTATATGAAAGTTTTAGCACCCATTTGTTTATTTCAATATATTCAGTCTCCGCTTTCTTTTTCTTTAGATGCGATGGGTAAAAGTAAAAGTAACTTTTATATTTCTACTTTAGGAGTTATAGTTAGAGTAATTAGTTTATGTATTTTTTCTTTTCTTAATATTGGCTTATGGGGGTTAATTATTTCTATTTGTCTAAATGTTTTGGTTGTTACTTTTTTAGATCTTAAACAAGTAAATAAAGCTTTAGAAAATTAATTTTTTTAGGAATTTCACTAAAGTATCACATTTGTTATATAATATGATTAGTAGGAAAGGATTTCAAAGATGAAAATATTAGTTGTTGACGATGAAGAGATGATTCGCAGTGTTATTAGAGAATACTGCCTTGCTGCGGGTTTTCTTGTAGAAGAAGCTAAAAATGGGAAAGAAGCTTTGCAAAAATTATTATATAACTCTTATGAACTATTAATTTTAGATATTATGATGCCGGAAATGGATGGATTTTCTTTATTAAAGCAATTACCAAAAGAAAAAAGGATTCCTACCATCGTTTTGTCTGCACGAACTGATGAATATGATAAATTAGCGGGATTTGATTTAGGAATAGATGATTATTTAACAAAACCATTTTCACCTAAAGAATTAATTGCGCGTATTAAAGCTATTAGAAATAGAACTTCTAATTTTATTGATGATATATATACTCTTAATACTCTGGAACTTAATTGTAAAGCACATACTCTTAAAATTGATAATAAATTAGTAGATGTTACTCCTAAAGAATTTGAAATTCTCTCCTATTTAATTAAAAATAAAAATATTGCTATTAGTAGAGAACAATTACTGTCAAAGATTTGGGGATACGATTTTTTTGGTGATGATCGCACAGTTGATACGCATATTAAAATGTTGCGTAGTAATTTGGGAAAATATCGTAATCATATTGTTACAGTAAGAGGAGTTGGATATAAGTATGTGGAAGATGAGGAAGAATAGTTTAAATGCTGAAATATGGAAATATTTCTTTCTTTTTGCTGTTTTAATTTTAGGTTTTTTATGGTTAAGTCAGGTATTATTTTTAAATAGTTACTATAAATCTCAGCGAATTAATGATATTAGGCAAGTTGTTTTGAAAATTAAGAAAATTAAAAATATTGAAGATTATGAAAAAATAAATGATTTAGCTATTGAAAAGGAAGTATGTGTAGAAATTACGGATAATAATTTATCTTCTATTTACTACTCTTCTTTTTTTGGTAAAGGGTGTGTTTCTAGTAAAAATATTACCAATAACTATAAATTTGATTTTATTAATAGTAATTTAAAAAGTAAAACATATGAAGTTATGAATAATGATTATGATAGTGAGGCATTAATTTATGCCTTAAAATTAGATAATAATAAATATGTGTTTGCTAACTCGGCATTGAAGCCAATTGATGCAACTGCGAAAATTATTAAAAAACAACTGGTAATTATTACTTTTATTATCTTATTATTAGCTTTTGTTTTGACTTATTTTATTTCCTCTTATATTTCAAGGCCCATTGTAAAAATGAATATGGCAGCTAAAAAATTAGCTAATAATGATTTTAATGTTAATTTTGATTGTGATAATAATATTTTAGAAATAAAAGAATTAGCTCAAACTTTAAATTATGCCAAAAATGAACTTAGTAAAACAGATGAATTACGACGAGATTTAATGGCTAATGTATCTCATGATTTGAAAACACCATTAACTATGATTAAAGCATATGCTGAAATGAGTAGAGATTTACATCAAGAAGAAAACAAAAGAAAAGAAAATATGAATATTATTATTGATGAAGTAGATAGATTAACGGTATTAGTTAATGATATTTTAACATTATCAAGTATGCAGTCAAATATTTTAAATTTAGAAATTGAAGAATTTGATTTAGTAGAATTAATTGAGACTGTTTTAAAACGATATTCTATTTTTGCAGAGGTAAAAAATTATAAATTTATTTTTAATCATAAAAATAAAAAATTACAGATTAAAGCAGATAAGAAAAAAATAGAACAAGTTATTTATAATTTAGTTAATAACGCTATTAATTATACGGGAGAGGATTTGCTGGTTAAGATTAATTTAGTAAAAAGGAAGGAAGATATTTTAGTAGAAATATGTGATACAGGAAAAGGAATTAGTGATTTAGAATTACCTTATATTTGGGATAAGTATTATAAAAGCAAAAAAAATCATCAAAGAAATATTATTGGTACTGGTTTAGGGTTATCTATTGTTAAAAATATCTTAGAACTTCATAAATATGAATATGGAGTTAAGTCTTCTCCTAAAGGAACTACTTTTTATTTTTATATTAAAAATTAGTAAGTAATATTTTGTTTGAAGAATTTTTTAATAAATAAAAATAGATATATTATATTTATATCTACTTTCTATTGATTTAATTATTTTTAATATACATTTTTCTATTATGTATTGAAGACTTATTATTTATACTAATTACTATACCTTTTATATCTGAGTTATTAAAACGATGTAAAACAAAAGTATCATTTTCATGAAGTCCTAGTAATGTTATTCCTAACGTACTAATTTTTTCAAGATATTCATCATTAATTTCATCAGATACAGCATAATTAATCAATTCTAAATTTTTATAAATTTTTTTACCATCAACATTTAACATAATTGTAAATTTGCTTCCAATATCTATATTATCTGGTAAAGGATGAGCTATTTCAGCAGAAGAAAGTAATTTTTTTATATAAGCTAGCCTTTGAATTGTTTTTTGATTATTTTGTGGCTGTCTACTTAAACGTTCATATTCTATATTGAGAAGATTTAACTGACTTACAGTAAGTTGAACGCTTTTTGATGAAGGAGTTTGTTCTTTTTTATTAGCTTTTTTGACTTTAGGTGAATAACGATTTTTTATATTTTTAGTTTTTATAAAATAAGGATAATCTTTTTTATCTTTTTTTATAGCAGTTATTTTGCCTTTTATTTCTGTTTTAGTAGGTGTTTCAATAATATAGGAAAATTCATCTTGTTCTTTTTTAGCTAATAAGGCTTTGCCAAAAGTACTTTTAATACTAATAAAATTATCTAAAGAAGAAAGTCCAAACATATCTTCTACTAAAGTATAAGTTTCCTTTTCACCATCAGCAAATTCAACTTCAAAAGTGGTTCCGATGGCTATTTTATCAGTATCTCTTTCATGTAAATATTGAGAATTTATTAGTAAATCGTAGGCTTTATCAGAATCATCTTGAAGTTGTTCAAAAGTTTTTTTAGTAAAAACATCTTGCGTTCCTATTTTGAAGCCTTCTATAACATTATTTTTAAGATTTTCTTCAAATTGTTCAAAATATCCTTTTCGTTCTTCTTTATATCTATTAATTTTTTGACGCATAGTTACTATTTGTTCTGGAATTAATATCATTTTATTTCCCCCCCTTAATTGCACTTTTCTAAGTATAACATACAAGTTAAAATTAAGCAAGAAAAAAATATGTGATTTTTTTATGTATTTTACCAAAAATTGAAAAAAGCAAAGAGAAAATAATTGCATTTTTCTTTACTTTTTTATTATTTATTTACATAAAGATTCATTTTAAATAAAAATCATAGATTATTTCTTTATAAACATTGCATCTCCAAAAGAGAAGAATCTATATTGCTTTTTAATAGCTTCTTGATAGGCAGTTAAAATATTTTCTTTGCCCGCTAAAGCGGAAACTAACATTAATAAAGTAGATTTAGGTAAATGAAAATTAGTTATTAAAGAATCAATTCCTTTAAATTCATAGCCAGGATAAATAAATATATCTGTCCAACCGGAATCTTCTTTAAATTCATTATATTTATTCATTACTGTTTCTAAGGTTCTAGTAGTTGTTGTTCCAACAGCAATTATTTGATGATTAGATTTTTTAGTTTCATTTAATATATTAGCTGTTTTTTGAGAAATCTGATAGTATTCACTATGCATTTTATGTTCTTCTATTTTATTTACTTTTACAGGTCTAAATGTTCCTAAACCTACATGAAGAGTAATATATACAACGTTTATGCCTTTTTTTTGAATTTTTTCTAACAATTCGTTTGTAAAATGTAGCCCCGCTGTGGGAGCAGCAGCACTACCTAATCTTTCTGCATATACTGTTTGATATCTTGAATTATCTTGTAAGCTTTTATGAATGTAAGGGGGCAAAGGCATAGAACCTAATTCTTCTAAAATTTCTATAAAAATTCCTGTATATAAAAATGTAAATATTTTTATTCCTTCATCTTTTTCAGCTATACATTTAGCTTTTAATCTACCATCGCCAAAGATAACAACGGTATTTTTTTTTATTCTTCTAGCTGGTTTAACTAAACATTCCCAGTCATTATTTGCAATATTTTTTAAAAGTAATAGTTCTATAGTTGCTTTAGTATCTTCTTTTTCACCAATTAATCTAGCTGGTAAAACTTTTGTATCATTTAAAACTAAAGTATCTCCGCACTCTAAATAATCAATAATATCAGTGAAAGATTTATGTTCTATTTTATTTGTACTCCTATTTAAAATTAGCAATTTAGATGAATCTCTTTTTAAAAGTGGAGTTTGAGCAATATTTTCTTTTGGTAAATAATAATCAAAATCTTTTACATTCATATGGACAATCTCTTTTCTATTTCTGATATTTGTTTATTCATATATTTAAAAGCCATGGCTAATAATTCTTCACTAGAGGTATTTTTAAAAATTTCAATAATCTTAGCTAAATCATTATTTTCTTCTAAAAGACTATCCACTAAAATTAAATATTCTTGAGCAAATAGATAATCCTTACTTTTTGAAGCTATTATTTTTAATAATTCATTAGAATAAGGTAAATGAGGCAATTCTAAAAAATAAAGATCTTGATTAGATAAATAATTAGCTAACATGGTAATGGAAATATTATCATATTCTTTTAAATCATCATTATAATTATATAAAAGAATTATTGCTAAAATAGAACTAGCCATTTTAGAAGTTATATTATTTTTTTGATAAGGAATGCTTAATTTTTTGTCTATATCAGTTAATATTTTTAAAAATCGTTGTTGTTGTTCTTCAGATAATTTATCAATATTGTTCAAAGCTAAAAATAATTCAGCATCACTGAAAAATCTAATTTCATTAGTAGCAAAATATTCCATTAATAAAGTTTTATAGTCTTTTATTGTTGTTATATCTTTAAATATTAATTCAGATGATTTCATTTAATCACTTTCTTTCTTTTGGTACTATGCCTAATAAATCATAAGCTTTATCAGTAACAACGCGTCCACGTGATGTTCTTTTTAAAAGCCCCATTTGTAATAAATAAGGTTCATATACATCCTCAATAGTAGTTATTTCTTCACCAATAGAACTGCTTAAAGCTTCGATACCCACTGGTCCGCCATTAAATTTATTTATTATAGCTAAGAGTAATTCATGATCAGTATAATCAAGACCTAAACTATCAATTTTTAATTTATCTAATGCGTTTTTAGTAATATCTATATCAATAAGTCCATTTCCTTTTACCATTGCAAAGTCACGAACTCTTTTAAATAAGCGATTAGCTATACGAGGTGTTCCTCTACTTCTTTTAGCTAATTCTAAAGCAGCTTCATCAGTAATTTCAGCTTGTAAGACATGGGCTGTTCTTTTAATAATACTTTTTAATTCATCTATAGAATAATATTGAAGTTTTGAAACTATTCCAAATCTATCTCTTAGAGGAGCGGAAATATCTCCTGCTCTAGTTGTTGCGCCTACTAATGTAAAGGGTGGTAAATCTATTTTAATATTTCTACTATTGCCTTCGCTACCAATTATTATTTCTAAAGAAAAATCTTCCATAGCCGCATATAGGATTTCTTCTATATATCTAGGCATACGATGAATTTCATCAATAAATAAAACATCTCCTGGATCTAAGGTAGATAAAACGGCTGCTAAATCACCACTTTTTTCAATACTTGGTCCACTAGCAGTTTTAATTTTTGTGCCTAATTCATGAGCTATTATAAAAGCTAGTGTAGTTTTTCCAAGTCCTGGAGGACCATATAATAAAACATGATCTAGTGGTTCATTACGCATTTTAGCAGCTTCTACAAAAACTTTGATATTTTCTTTAACATCGTTTTGCCCAATATATTCTGATATTGTTTCAGGTCTTATAGTATTATCAACAATATTGTCATCTTCTAAATCATATTTTTTAATTATACTTTCAGTTTCCATTTATTCCTCCAATTTACCTCAATAATAACTTTAAAGCATCTTTTACTTGTTCTTCAATTGATAGCTCAGTATTAACCTTCGCAATAACTGGCTTTATTTCTTTTTCTTTATAGCCTAAGCCAATTAATACTTCTTTTAATTCTTCTTCATTAGAAACCTTATCATCGGATATACCTACACCTATAAATTCTAATTTACCTTTTAAATCTAAAATTATTTGTTTGGCGAGTTTCTCACCAATTTTAGGGAATTTTTTCAAATACAAAATATTTTCTCGTTCAATAGCATCCATTATTCCTTCAATTGAGCCAACAGCTAATATAGGTAAAGCCATTTTACATCCTAAGCCTTTGACACTAATTAATTTTAAAAACAAGTCTTTTTCTTCATTAGTTTTAAATCCATATAAGCAATTTTCATCTTCTTTTATTTGTTGATAGACATAAACTTTATATTCTTTACCCAATTCAAAAGAATAAGGATTTGAAACATATATTAAAAAACCTATTCCATTATTATCTACCACAATAGCATTATTTTTAATATATGAAATTGTTCCTTTAATATAATCGTACATTTTTATCACTTTCCTATAATTTTATAATTTTTTATGAGAAATATTTTGTAAATATATATGATTTTTTATTTCAAAAGGAATATTATACCTTTTTAAAAATATTTTTAAAAAAGCCATAGTTGTTCTACTGTTACCATCATAAAATAATTGCCGCTCCCACAGAGTATAAAATAAATTTTGTAATTCTTTTAAGTTATAAGAACTGTTTTGAGGATAGGCTTTTATTTTTTTTATTAGATAATATATTTCTTTACAATTATTATCTCTATATACTTTTCTTATTTTTAATTGATCTTCATAATATATTTCATGAAATAAATATCTATGAATATTTTCTATATAGGCTAAATCAATTTCTGCTTTAAAAAAATAATCTTCATCTTCAATTTCCTGTAATTTTTGAGATACAAAAAATTTCTCTGCTTCTTCTAATTCCAAATAACCTGTAAGCCCTAACTTATTTTTCATTATTTATTCTTCTTTTAAATTATAGTAAACATCTTGAACATCATCTAAATCTTCAAGTGTTTCAATAAGTTTATGAACTTTTTCTTTTCCTTCAGCGTCTAATTCAACAAGGATATTAGGAACATATGTTAATTCACATTCTAAAAATTCTTTAACATTTTCTTTTTCTAAAGCTTCTCTTACAGCAAGAAAATTTTCAGCATCTGTTGTTATTATATAAGTATCATTATTTTTTTCAAAATCAAGAGCTCCATTATCTAAGGCGCACATCATAATAGTATCTTCATCATATTCAGCAGGTATTACAATTAATCCTTGGCGTTCAAACATATAATTAACCGATCCATCTGTTCCTAAATTACCTCCTGCTTTAGTAAAAGCACTTCTTACTTGAGAGGCAGTTCTATTTCTATTATCTGTTAAACAATCAACCATAAAAGCTACTCCACCATGGCCATAGCCTTCGTAGCGTATACTTTCATAATTTGCTCCATCTGTTCCACCAGCAGCTTTTTCAATAGCTTTTTGAATGTTCTCTTTTGGCATATTTTGAGCTTTAGCTTTATCTACAGCTAATCTTAAAGATGAATTTTGAGCTGGATCAGGACTACCTGTTTTGGCAGCTACCATAATCTCCTTTGCTAATTTTTGAAAAATTTTACCTCGTTGAGCATCTAATAAACCTTTTTTTCTATGAATAGTTGCCCATTTAGAATGACCACTCATATTTTTTCCTCCTTTTTTCCTTAGTATATAATATCATATTTATAAAAAATATAAAAGCATTTAATCTTTATAATGTGATTTAATTTAATTTCAAAAGTAAATTGAGATATAAGATATATTTATACAATTTAGTTTGTCATCGCTTTTAGTCAAGGGCT
>CANRGD010000021.1 GCA_947630105.1 uncultured Bacilli bacterium
TCCAATGAGATATTATACAACATAAACATATACATTTTAACTAATGATGCGTATACATTTTAAAAAAGGATTAACACATAATTAAATATTAGTTGATTTAGAAAAAAATAAGTTATATAATAAGTATAAGATAATAAATAATTATATAGGATAGGTGGTAGAATTTATGAATAATAAGAAAAAAATAATGCTTTTTTTAGTTGTTTTGTTTTTATTTGGTTTTATAGTAAAAGTTCATAATGTTTTAGCAGATGTCCAGATTACTACAGGTGGTGCAAGTAATGGAAATGGACAAATAATTACTAATACGGGTAGTTTTTCTATAAAAGAGTTACCAAAGGATAATGAAAAATTTTATATTTATAAAATATTAGATGCATATTATAATACTAATACTCAAGAAGTATCATATGATTTTACACAATCATTTAAAGCATTTATTGCTACTCAAAAGAGTAATGATTATACAGGTTTAACAGTTCAAAAATTTTTAGAGTTAGAACATGGTGATGCAGTAATGGCAACTAATACTCCGGTAGTTAGTGCAGAAAATATTACTTCTTCTTCAAAATTTTCTGTACTTATGGGATTATATGCTAATTATGTAAAAACCAATTCTGTATCGCAAACTGCAGCTTTGACTACAACTGGAAGAACTGCTGTAAATGATAGTGTTGCTGTAGGTACTTATATGGCTTTGCCAGTAAGTACAGAATATGTTTACTCAGTAATGGTAACTAGTGTTACTGTTACTAGGGGAAGTGTAAATTGGACAATTAATGATGGTATTATAAATGCTAAATATGTAACTCCAAGTGTTAGTAAAGTTTGTTATACAGAACCTGCACCAACACCAAATACTGTGTTTGATGTGCAATATGATAAAGCTGTTAATTGTAAAGTTACAGCAACTGTTCCAAAATATCCTGGGTCAAATGTTGTTAATGGAACTGCAGAAGGTACAATAAGTATTAAAGCTAGTACGCAAATTGAAAATTTGACAGGTTTACAAGGAGTAACTGTTAAATTAGGAGAAACTCCAATTACTATTTCTTCTACTAGTTCTAATTCTAGTGAATTAAAAAATTCTGATAAAAAAATTGGAACTATAACTTGGACATTAGCAGGTTTGGATGTTTCTTTAATTCCAACTGAAATTTATAGTCAGGTTGTTGAAATTTCATATTCTTATACTCCTTTAGTAGATCAGACACATTTTAAATTAGGAACAGCTGGTAATGATGTATCAGCAACTTTAAAATATCCTGATCCATATGCTACTTCGATAGCACCTTCTATAGAAAAGAGGGCAAGTGCAACTGCATATACTTATGCATTACAAATTACTGGAAATCAAAATGCCGAATTTGATGTTTATCTTCAGTATGCTGGTGAAACTAAGGTTGGGCATGTAGTAATCGACTCTACTGGATATGGTTATTTAGTTGGTCTTGAATCTGGAAAATATACGATTAGACAAACTAAATCTCCAACAGGAAGGAATTTACCAGATATTAAAAATATTGAAGTTGGTAAACAAGGAACAGAAATAGAAGGAAAAACTGGTTATTATAATGTTACAGCAATGAATGAAGAATTTACTTTACCATATACAGGTGGTATAGGAAGAGTATTATTTATGGGTATTGGATTAGTTTTAATAATTGGTGCGGTTGTAGCTATTGTTATATATCAAAAAAAGAAAAAACAAAATGCTCCTAAAGAAACTATCTAAAATAAAAAGCTAAGTTTAATTAAATTAATGAACTTAGCTTTTATAATTAAATAATTTTATTCTAAGCCTTCTCTACCATTAATGGTACTAATAAGAGAATAGTCTAGTAAGAATAATACACGATCAATATCATTTTCTTTAATAAAGTTTCTAATATTTAAAGGTTGATTAAAAGTATCTAAATAAAAACGAAAATCTATAAAATAAGAATTATTAAAATGAGAAGCAATTAGCTCTTTAATTGGATCACTATAAGAATTTGCAATTATCAATAAGTTATCTTTTTCTTTTTGATTAAAATGATATTCAACTAAAGCATAGTCATCTCCATAAAATAAAGTATAATAATTAGGATATTTTCCTTGAGGATACTTACCTATAAAAAAATCTTCTTGATTTCCGTAGATAGCCTTTTTACCATTTATGTAAGTATCATGTTTTGCAATATCAAATTTATATGCTTTAAAAGAATCCATAAATTCATAATTTTTAGTGAAATGAGCATGACTACCAAAAAAGTAAAGTTGAGGAAATGAATATTTTTTAATTGGTTTTTTTATTTCATCATTAGGGGCTAACATTTTTATAATATCTTTATAACCTTGATATGAACCTTGATAATTCCAATGATGGTCAGTTTTGTAAAAATATTTTTGATATGTTGTAAAGTCTGTAAATTTTAAATAAGAAAAATGATAATTATTTTTCATGTTTTCTTTAATGTATTTAGGAATATTATAAGAAAAAGTGTTTGTTTTAAAATCAAATACTTCGGAAGTTGGAATAAAATAGTAAGAAGTATCAATTTCTTGATTAAACTTACTATATAGTCGAATATTTTCTAATAAAGTGTTAAGGGAATATTTATCCGCAACTGTAGGAGAAAATACAATATAATCTTTACAATCAAATGTATATCTTGAATTTCCCAAACTAATATAACGATCTTTACAATATATTTGTTTTATTTTGGAAAAAATAGAAATATTATAAAGTTTATCAAAATTACTTTTTATTTCTTCACTGAAAATAAATTGATCAGACATAGTAGTTTCAATATTTTTTTGATATGTTTTTTTGAGGTATGATGATAGAGAAAAAGTATGAAAAACAGATAATTTTCGATTTTCAATTAGAGAAACAGCTTTATTTTTATGAAGTAGTGGAAAGAGGCCTATTACGAAAAAAATAAGTAATGTTGTGAGAAAAAAGATATTATTTTTTTTCATATAGCCTCCATTTTTATTAAAATGATAATATCATAAATTTAATTTAGAGTCAAAAATGAAGGTTATGTATAATGAATTTTTCTTTCATTAATTTACAACTTAAAGTATACATGTTATAATATTAATAATAAATATAGAAAGTAGTGAAGATATGAATATGCATTTAAAAAAACATAAATATAAAAAGATTTCTATAGTTTTATTAAGCTTTTCTTTTATAATGTTATTTAGTGGGATAGTCTTGCTGCTTAATCAAAATAGAAGGGAAAATATTTATAAGAAAGTAAATTTAACTGTAATAAATAGTGATTCTAATGAAAAAATTGGAAATTCTATATTTGGTTTATATAAAGATCAAGAGTGTAAAAATGTAGTTGCTTTAGGAACTAAGTTTAAAGAGCTTGAACCTAATCACACTTATTATTTAAAAGAAATTAAGCCACCTACAAATTTTATATTATATAAAGATATTTTAGAAGTAAAGGTAAATAGCAGGGGAAAAATAGAAATTAAAAAATTAGTGAATTCTGATACTAATATTCAATATCGAGATACAAATAGTAAAAAACCTCTTATTAGTCAAAAAGCAAATTTAGCTGTTATAACAGTACCACGTAGTGCTATTATTACTTTTCCAAATATTCAAAATAGACAAAGTTTGTATTTTAGAGTTTTTGGATTAGTAATAATGATAAGTAGTGTTTATTTTTATGTTTATTATATAAAAAGAAAAGAGGGAAAACTATATGAAAAATGTGATTAAAAATGTTTGTATTGGATTCTTAATAGTTATATTGTTACTGATTACTGAAAATGTAGAGGCTTTAGAAATTGATTTAGAAACTACGGGTAGTTTAGAAATGAATTATTTTTATTCTAATGTTAAACTAAATAATGCAATTATTAATGTTTATAAAGTAGCAACAGTTTCTAAAGATGCAGTTTATAGTTATAGTGATAATTTTTTACAATTTGGTGAAAATGTAAATGGTAAAACAACATCGGAATTAGTAGAAATTGCTAAAAATTTAAGTACTTATATTGCTGAAAAAGGAATTTTACCAACTTATTTAATACAGACAAATGATGTGGGAGTTGCAACTATAAATAATGTTGCAACGGGGCTTTATTTAATTGTTCCAGAACAAAAAATAATAGGAAATGATAAGTATTATTCTAATGCAGCACTTGTTTCAGTTCCTAGTTATGATGAAAAAACACAAACTTATTTGTATGCGGTTAAAATTAATATTAAAACAGAAGTAACTAAATTAGGTAATTCGTCTCCAAGTACTTCACCAAGTAGTACTCCTACTACTAACCCAACTAGTTCCCTTGATTCGACAAATGATCCTGGTAATAATAATGCAGGTACTAATGGTAGTGGTAATAATCAAAGTAATAAAAATGATTCTGAAAATGGGATACTTTCTCCAAATACACTTGATGATATTTTTATTTATTTTGCAACGTTAATTATGTCTTTTGGTATAATCATAGGTATAATTTTATTCTTAACTTATACTTATCAAGAGAGAAAAAAAAGCAAAAAAAATAATGAAAAGTAAGTGCTTAGGACAAATAGGTGAAAGGAAAATTATAGTAGAAAGTTGAAAAAGAAATTTTTAGAAAGTATACCAATGATTGTTTTTCTTCTGTTGTTTTCAGTAGGGTTTATGATTATGCTTTATCCTACAATAGCAAGCTATTTTAATCAAGAAAAGTATAGTGAAATGTTTTCTAATTATAATGAATTATCATATGCTGATACATACGAAAAACAATTGAAATTAGCCAAAGAATATAATAAACAGTTAATGAGTGTTAATATTCAAGATATATTTATTAATCCGCAAATAGGTAATTCAAGTACTTATTTAAATTTATTAAATATTAATGAAGATGGAGTTATGGGGTATATTGAAATACCAAAAATTGATGTAAAATTACCAATTTATCATGGCACAAGTTCAGAAGTTTTACAAAAAGGTGTAGGACATTTAGAAGGTAGTTCTTTACCTGTTGGGGGAAAAGGAACACATGCTATTTTATCTGCACATAGAGGGTTACCAACAGCTAAACTGTTTACTGATTTAAATCAATTACAAAAAGAAGATAAATTTTATATACGAATATTAGGAAAAATTTTGGTATATGAAGTAGATCAAATTTTAGTGGTAGAACCAAATCAAACTGATGCTTTAATGATTGATGAAAATAAAGATTATATAACTTTAGTAACTTGTACACCATATGCCGTAAATACTCATAGATTATTAGTTCGAGGTGTACATGTAGAAACTAAAGATGAAGCTGCAGAAGAGCTTATTTTAAAAGAAGAAAAAAAAGCATCTTATTTTTCAATATCAGATATATATTTATCTATTGGAATATGGATTATAGATTTTGTATTAATAACAGCTATTGTAATGGTAAAAAAGTCTTATAGTAAAAACTTAAAATATGAGGAGTGATTTATTTATGAAGAAATATTTTTTCTTAATAATAATAGGAATAATAAGTTTATATTTTCCTATAAAACAAGTGCTAGCACAAGATATAACATTAGATTATGCTAAGACTTTAGAAAATGGCACTACATCTTCATATTATGTAAAAAATACTGGTATTATTACTTTTAATAATCAATATGAATCTACGGATGAATTTGAATTGTTTAAAATTTTGGATTATTACTATAATGCGACTACTAAAAATTTTGAATATGATTTTACGGATAATTTTAAAGCCTTTTTACAAGCTAGTGATGATATAAAAGTTCAAGATTTAACGGTAGATAAATATAAAGAATTAATAAAAGCCGTAAAAGGTCAAAATACTGATGAAACACAGGTAGTTACTGATAGCCTTTTTTTGAATAAGGAATTAAATAAGTTACTTACTGAGTATGCAAGATATATGAAAAAAAATAATTTAGATGGAATAATTATTCAATTAGCTAAGGCAACTAATACAAGTGTTATTGTAGGAGATTATGCTGTTATTCCTACTAAAAGTAATGTTATTTATGAACCAACAATATGTTATTTTGAGATGGTTAGTGAAAATATGAATTATGAAGGCAAGGGAGTTGTTACATTAAATTATTCAGTGGAACCATATGTTGAAAAAATGGTAAATGATTTAAGCAAGGTAAGTGTTGGTAAAGGAGAAATTTTTACTTATACTAATAAATTTTATATTAATAATATAAGTGGTGAAGGCAATTATGTAATTCATGATATTCTTCCTAAAGGTATTAAATTTGTTGAAGGAAATAAGGGTGGATACTTAGTTTTAAAGGATAGTGAACAAAATATAATTGCTAGATATGATGGACAATTTTCTTCTACTTTTGAATTGAAGAATATGGCTAATAGTACTATAGGGAATGTTACGGTTGAAAAAAATTCGATGATTCTTACTTTAGATTCTAAGTATATTAATAGTGATGTAATAGAAATGGAATATAGGGCTATATTAGATACTGAAAGTAATGAAAGTGAAATTGTATTGGGAGGAAGTGGTAATATTGCTCAATGTAATTTATCTTATGTTTCATCTTCAGGCGAAAATAAAACTACCAATACAGCTACAGCAGCAGTTTATACATATGAAGTTAAAATAAAAAATTTGAATACAGAAAATGAAGGAGTATCATCTGCAAAATTTGATATTTATGAAGATGATGTGCAAAGTAAATTAGAAACAATAACAATGAATAATACAGGAGATGGACAAGTAAAATTTGTCAAAGAAGGTACTTATTATGTTAAACAAAAAATAGCTCCAAAAGGTTATCAAATTAATTCAGATGTAACGGAAATTAAAGTTGGTGCTATTTCTAAAGCAAGTAATACAGATGGAATTTATACACTGAACTTTATAAATAATGTAGAATTAAATCTACCTATAACAGGAAGTTTTCAAAATATAATTTATTTAATTATAGGGGGAGTATTTATTGCTTTATCTGTAATTGCAATGGTAATATATAAGAAAAATTTACAAAATATGGGGTCATAATAAAGTGTGGAAAGGATGTTAGTAATGAAAAATAAAAGAATAAGTATATTAATAATAGTACTTTTTCTATTTTTGCTTATAAACTTCTTTTCACTTACAAAAATTATTATGTGGTATATTGATAATAAAAAAACAAATCAAGTTATTGAAAAATTACAAGAAATTACCCCTATAACTAATGAAGAAATTTCAAAAGATTTAAATGATGAATATGAAAATGAAAAATTTTTACATGTTGATTTTTCAAATTTGTTACTGCAAAATAGAGAAGTAGTAGGCTGGATAAATGTAAATGGGACTAATATTAATTATCCTTTTGTAAAACATAACAATAATGAATATTATTTATATCACTCATTTGATCAAACGAGAAATGATGCAGGGTGGCTATTTTTAGATTATCGAAATAATATTTCGGAACTTGATAATAATACAATAATTTATGCTCATGGTCGAGTTGATGGAACTATGTTAGGAAGTTTAAAAATGACTTTGCAAGAAGAATGGTTAAATAATCCTAATAATTATTTAATAAAAATGGTAACTCTTGATAATAGTTATATATTTGAAGTTTTTAGTATATATCATATAAATACAACTAATGATTATTTATATACAAAATTTAATTCAGAAGAAGAGTATAAAAAATTTTTAATTAAAATAAAAGATAGAAGTATGCATGATTTTGATACTACAGTTGATACAAAAGATAAAATTATTACTTTATCAACTTGTTATAATAATAGAGAAAAAATGGTTTTGCATGCTAAATTAGTTCAAAAGAAGATATATTATTAAGTTTATTATTGTATAAAATAAATGGAAATTTAGGTTGTATTAAATAAAATTATAAGATATAATATTAGTCGTTGGAGGGATAGATATGGCAAAAGATATGAAAAAAACTACTAAAGAAAGTAAAAGTAAAGAAGTAGAATCTAGTAAAAAAGAAACTAAGAAAGAAAAGAAAAATAATATTCATGAAATAACTATTAAAATAGAAGGTAAAGAATGGAATGCAGCGTTAGATAAAGCTTTTGCGACTAAACAAAAAACAGCTAAAGTTGATGGTTTTCGTAAAGGAAAAGTTCCAAGAGATATTTATGAAAAACATTTTGGAAAAGAATCTTTATTTTTAGATGCTGCTGATTCTTTAATACAAGAAGCTTATGTTAAGGCTATTAATGAATCTAAATTAATACCTGTTTTACAACCTAGTGTTGACTTAAAAAGTTTAGATGAAAATGGAGTGGAATTTGTTTTTAAAATTACGACTAAGCCTGAGGTTAAAATAAATAAGTATAAAGGATTAAATATTAAACCTGAAAAGGTAGAAGTTACTGAAGAAGAAATAAATCATGAACTAGGACATTTATTAGAAAAATATACAGAATTAGTTATTAAAGAAGATGGATCAGTTGAAAAAGGAGACATTGCAATAATTGATTTTGAAGGATTTAAAGATGGAGTAGCATTTGATGGTGGAAAAGGTGAAAATTATTCCTTAGAAATTGGTTCTAATACTTTTATTCCAGGATTTGAAGAAAAAGTTATTGGAATGAAAGTGGGAGAAGAAAAAGATTTAGATTTAGAATTTCCAAAAGATTATGGTGTAAAAGATTTAGCAGGAGCTAAAGTTGTTTTCAAAGTTAAAGTAAATGAAATAAAACAAAAACAAACACGTGAATTAGATGAAGAGTTCTTTGAAGATTTAGGTATGGAAGGAATAGATACTGAAGATAAATTAAAAGAAGAAATTAAAAATTCTATTAAGGCACAAAAAGAAATGGATGCTGAAAATAGATATATTGACAAAATATTAGAAGAAGTTTCTAAGAATGTTGAAGTTGATATTCCTGAAGGTATGGTTTCAGAAGAAGTTAATAGATTAATGAGTAGATTTGAAGAACAAATGAAAATGCAAGGAATTTCTTTAGATTTATATTATCAATTTACTAATTCAAGTGAAAAAGATTTGAGAAATCAAATGGAAAAAGAAGCTTATGCTAATGTGTTATATAGATTAATGCTTGAAGAAATATCTATTTTAGAAAAAGTTCAAGTAACAGAAAAAGAAGCTTTAGAAGAAGCAGAAGAACTTGCTAAAAAATATCAAATGGAAAAAGATGAATTTTTAGAAAAATTTGGTGGTATTGAAATGGTTCAATATGATTTAGAAATGCGTAAAACTATTGAACTTTTAAAAGAATTTAATAAATAGAAATTAATAAAAAGTTGATAATGAAAATCAGCTTTTTTTATTTAAAAAAATTTTAATTAAGGTGGTTGAAAAAAATTTTATTTATTATATAATAGATATCATATTTTAAATTTTGGAGGTGTTATCATGAGTAACAAATTAGCAGTGTTAATTATTAATGAAATGGTAATTTTTCCAAATAATGAAGTTAGAATTGAATATGATAATATTTATGATAAAAATATTATTGATATTGTTGATAAAATAAATGATGATTTGATGTTAATTGTTAATCCCATAAATAATGATATTAGTGGGGTAGAAGCATTTCCTAATTATGGGGTTTTAGGGCGTTTAAAATTAAAAATAAATGTTCCTAATGGAAAAACGAGGATTGTTATTGAAGGGATAAAAAGAGTCGAAATATTTTCCTATGAAGAAGAAGGATATTTTTATAAAGCAAATTATAAAGATATTACTTATATAGAAACTAATGATGATAAAAATTATTATGATATTTTATTAAAATCTTTAAATAAATATATTAATAAAGTTCCTTATATGGGAAATGCTATTGTTACACAATTAACTAAAGTTAATACATTAAATGAATTATGTGATTTAATTGCTAGCTTTTTACCAATTAATTATGAAAGTAAGAAGAAATATATTACAACTGTGGAACCTATAAAAAGAGCTAAATTTTTAATAGAAGATATGAAAAAAGATCTTAAATTTGTAGAGTTAGAACAACAAATTGAAAAAGAAGTAGAAGATGAATTAAATGAGACACAAAAAGAATATTTTCTTAGAGAAAAAATAAAAGCGATGCAAAAAGAATTGGGTGAAGTTAGTTCTAAAGATGATGAAGTAGAATTATTTGAAAAAAAATTAAAGAAATTGAAATGTAATAGTAAAGTAAAAGAAAAAATTAAAAGAGAAATTAATAGATATCAAAATCTAAATATAAATTCTCCTGAATTGGGGATGATTAGAGAGTATTTAGATTGGATGTTAAATTTACCTTGGAATAATTATACTAAGGATATAAATGATTTAAATAAAGTAAAGAGTATTTTAGATGCTTCTCATTATGCATTAGATGAAGTTAAAAATAGAATTTTAGAGTACTTGGCAGTTAAACAAAATACGAATAATTTACGGAGTCCTATTATATGTTTAGTAGGGCCTCCAGGAGTTGGAAAGACATCTTTGGCATTAAGTATTGCTAAAAGTTTAGGTAGAAAAACAGCCAAAATAAGTGTTGGTGGTATTAATGATGAAGCAGAAATAGTTGGGCACCGAAGAACTTATATTGGAGCTAATCCGGGAAGAATAATTCAAGGTATTAGAAAAGCTGGTAGTACTAATCCTGTTTTTATTATTGATGAAATTGATAAAATGACAAAGGATTTTAAAGGAGATCCTGCTAGTAGTTTGTTAGAGGTTTTAGATCCAGAACAAAATAGTAAATTTTCTGATCATTATATAGAAGAAGAATTTGATTTATCAAAAGTATTTTTTATTGCTACTGCTAATTATGTAGAACAAATTCCATATGAACTTAGAGATAGATTAGAAATAATTAATATTTCTAGTTATACAGAGTATGAAAAATTTGATATTGTTAAAAAGCATTTAATTCCAAGAGAATTAGAAGAACATGGACTTACATCTTTACAAGTTCAAATTAGTGATGATGCGTTAATGTGCATTATTAGAAATTATACAAAAGAAGCGGGGGTTCGTGAGTTACAACGAGTAATAGCTACTTTATTTAGAAAACTAGTAAAAAAATTATTATTAGAAAAAGATATAGTTTTTTATAATATTGAGGAAAATAATTTAGAAGAATTTTTAGGTAAAAAGAAATATTTTTATATGGAAACTTCAAAAAAAGATGAAATTGGAGTTGTTAATGGTATGGCCTATACTGTTTTTGGAGGTGATATTTTACCAATAGAAGTTACTTTATTTAAGGGAACTGGTAAATTAATATTAACAGGGTCTTTGGGTGAAGTAATGCAGGAGTCTTGTCAGATTGCTCTTAGTTATATTAAAGCGAATATGAAAAAATTTCATATTAATTCTAAATTATTAGAAGAAAATGATATTCATATTCATGTTCCAGAAGGAGCAGTTAATAAAGATGGACCATCAGCTGGTATTACAATAACGACAGCTTTAATAAGCTTATTAGTTGATAAAGCAGTTCCTAAAACAGTAGCTATGACGGGAGAAATTACTTTACGAGGAAGAGTCTTAGCAATTGGTGGGTTAAAAGAAAAAGTAATTGGAGCTCATCGAGCAGGAATTAAAACTATTATTTTGCCATTAGAAAATGAAAAAGATTTAGCAGAAATACCAGAAGAAATAAAAAAAGATCTTAAATTTATTTTTGTAAAAAATTATGGAGATATTTTTAAAAGACTTTTTTAAGGAGATAGGTAATGAGTCAAGATGAAATCTTTATTAGAAAAATATGTGGCAAAAAATTTTTATGGTTAATAGCAACAGAAAAAGAAAGTTCTTTTACTGAGGAACAATTTAAGGAATTATTAATTGATATAAATGTTTTATTAGAAAAAGAACCACTTGTTTTCTTTTTAGATGATAAATTAATAAATAAAGTAATAAATTATATTAGATTATATTCAAAACAAGATAATAAATTAATTTATGAAGTAATTAATAA
Source organism: uncultured Bacilli bacterium (assembly GCA_947630105.1). GTDB lineage: Bacteria > Bacillota_I > Bacilli_A > RF39 > UBA660 > CANRGD01. The sequence continues at coordinate 11,886 of CANRGD010000021.1, forward strand.
ACTTAAGGGTTTAAAATTAACTATCTATTCTTCCAAAGAAAGACTTTTATATAATTATAGAGAATACCAACAAAATAGTAGAAAACTAAAATTTTCTTCTTTAGAAGAAATATTAGAAACTAGTGCGTATGATTATGATATTTTTAAATTAATTTTAAATGAAGAAGTTGATAAGTTAGATTGGGGAGTACTTTATTCTTTTTGTAATTATATGATAGTGGAAATACCAGAAGTTTTTCTAAATAAAAATATTCTTAATTTAATAATAGAAAGATTAAGTAATATTAAAGTATATGAAATTAGAAAAAAAGAAAAAGTAAGACAACTTATAAAAGCAATAAAAAAAGTAGAAGCATAAATTCTATTTTTTTTCATATTATTTTGTAGGGAGGATTTTATGAAAAAAATAGTATCTTTTGAAAAAAAATTAACTTTTCCTACTATGATTGGAGAAATAACGGCTATTGAGTTAGAGCATACTCTTAAATTTATAGATAATTGTAATATAGAAGGAGATTTTATAGTTAGTGGTAAATATAAATTAACGGAAGCATCTAGATTAGAAGATGAATTTAGTTATAAAATTCCAACAGATATTTCTTTAGTGGAAAAATTGGATTTAAATACTGCTAATATTGAAATAACAGATTTTTATTATGAAATTGAAAATGATGATACTATGATTTGTAATATTGAAGTAAAAATTGAAGGGGTAGAAGAAATAATTTTAGAAGAAAAAGAAGAGGAAAAAGAAAATAAAGATATAGAAAAATTATCAGAAGATAATAATTTAGAAAGAAATATTAACAAAGAAGAAAAGGAAGAAAGAGAGTGTGATGGAGATATAAAAAGTGAAGAGGAAAAAGAAATACCTAAAAAGGAAATAGTCTTACCAACTATTGAAAAAGAAAGTAGAGAAGATAATATAATGGAGGTTGAAAATATACAAATAGAGAGTGAAAATATGCAAGAAGAAAAAGTAACTTTGGAAGATGAGATGAGTGAAAATATAAAAGAAATAGAAACGGAAGAAGTTGTGAGTGAAAATGACAGTGATAAGGAAGCAATTTATTCATTATTTTCAGCTTTAGCTGATACAGAAGAAACTTTTTCTACTTATTCAGTTTATATTTTAAGAAAAGAAGAAACTTTAAATACGGTAATGGAGAAGTATAAAACCACTAAAGAAGAATTAGAAAAATATAATGATCTAACTAATTTAGTCCCAGGAATGAAAATAATTATTCCAACAACTGTTAAATGATAAATGACATTATTAGTAAAAATTTAAAAATAAATAATATAAAATATTTAGGTAATTGTAAAATAATAGATACCGATAAAGGTAAATATGTTTTAAAAGATAAAAAAAATAATATAAGAGATATTTATGAGTATTTAAATGCTAAAAAATATTATAATTATTTACCACTTTTAAATAAATATGATGATAATTATGAAATATATCCTTTCATTGAAACAGTAAAAGAAGAATCTTCAGATAAAGGGGTTTCTTTAATATATGCACTTAGTATGTTACATATAAAAACTACAACTTATGAAGAAATTAATTTAGATGAAATAAAAAAAGTATATGAAAATACTTTGGAGAAAATAGATTATTTATATAAGTATTATTTAGATTTACAAGATTATATAGAAGCTAATGTTTATATGGCTCCAGCTGAATATTTATTAATAAGACATATAAGTGGAATATATAGCATACTTAATTTTGCTCGTGATAAAATAAATTATTGGTATCAAGAAAAAGAAAAATTAAAAAAAGAAAGACATGTACTACTTAATAATAATTTAAAGTTAGAACATTTTTTAGAAAGCGATGATAATTATTTTATTAATTGGAATAAAGCTAAAAGAGGTCCTGTTGTTTATGATTTTGTTAATTTTTTTAAAAATGAATATTTAAATTTAGATATGAAGTCACTATATAATGTTTATCAATCTAAATATAGATATACACTTGATGAAGAAAATTTATTTTTAGCTTTAATTGCAGTTCCTGATAAAATAAGTTTTTCTAATAATAATTATATAAATACAATTAAAGTTAAAAATTTAATTATTTATGTTAATAAAGTTTTTGAATTTATATCAGAAGAAAATGAAAATAACCAAGAAACCAATAAATAAAAATTCAAAAAATAAAATGAAAGCATTTAGTCTTGTAGTAATAAATAAAAGTAGTAAAAGTTGATAAAAAATTATTATTAGGGTTATAAGTATTCCTGCTAAATAGAAGATACTACTTCTTCTTTTTTGTTTGCAGTAGTTACATCTGCAAAACATAGAATGTTTATTGTTCATGATAATCACCTATAATATTTTATGTGTTTTAAATTTTTAATGTACTTAATTATTGCTAAAAAAAAGGGAGAATGTTATAATTAATATGTAATTATTAGTAATTATACTAATTTAAAATTATATAAGAAAGAGGTAATATTTATGGAATTAAAAGGTAGTAAAACAGAACAAAATTTAATGACAGCATTTGCAGGAGAAAGTCAAGCTAGAAATAAATATACTTATTATGCTAGTAAAGCTAAAAAAGATGGCTATGAACAATTGGCAGCTATATTTTTAGAAACAGCAGAAAATGAAAAAGAACATGCTAAACTTTGGTTTAAAGAATTAAATGGGGGAGAAATTCCTACAACAGAGCAAAATCTAGAAGATGCTGCTAAGGGTGAAAATTATGAGTGGACTGAAATGTATAAAGAATTTGCTGAAGTTGCTAAAGAAGAAGGATTTACTCGCTTAGCTTTCTTATTTGAAAAAGTGGGAGAAATTGAAAAAGAACATGAAAAAAGATATTTACAACTATTACAAAATGTAAAAGATGATAAAGTATTCCACAAAGATGGTAATAAAATTTGGGTATGTCGTAATTGTGGACATGTATATGAAGGAAAAGATGCACTTGAAGTATGTCCAGTATGTGCTCATAAACAAAGCTTTATGGAATTAAAAGCGGAAAATTATTAAAAATTGAAGAGGTGAAAACCTCTTTTTTTCGTATAGCCAGTGTAAAATTAATTAAAAATTATAAATAGATTTATAATTAATGTGTTACAATGTATGTGGTGATAAAATGGACTGGTTAGAAATAAAAGAATTTATAAAAGATACTTTAAAATATGTAGTGTTTATTATTGTAGTATTAGTTATTGCTTTATATGTTGTTGGATTACAACAAGTAGTAGGACCATCAATGCAAGAGACTTTAAATAATAATGATGTAGTTATTTTAGATAAAATAAGTTATAGATTTTCGGATATTAAAAGAGGGGATATAGTTGCTCTTTATTATGCCGATACAAAATTTCTTATAAAAAGAGTTGTGGGATTACCTGGGGAGACGATAAGATATCAAAATAATACATTATATATAAATGGAGTTATGTATAATGAAAATTATTTAAATAGTGATGTAGTTACGGATGATTTTGATTTAAATTCTTTAGGAGTTTCGGTTATACCTAAGGATATGTATTTGGTACTTGGTGATAATAGAGGTAATTCTATGGATAGTAGAGATAAAAATGTAGGGTTAATAAAAAGAGAAAATATAATTGGAAAAGTTAGATTACGAATATGGCCTTTAAATAAATTTTCATTAATTTAGAGCTAATTTTTTTAAAAATTAAAAAAGTTAGCTTTTTTTTGACAAAAAATAAAAAAAATTGTAAAAAAATGACTTAAATTTAGCAAATTTTCTAGACAAAAGAATATAATAGTTTTATAATAAATTCGAATTCAGATATAGATTTTTTCCGTTATTTATATTTGAATGTTGCAAATTTAAAGGAGGTTTATTTAATGGATAACAAGAAAAAATATTTGATTGTTATAATCCTATTTATCTTTTTTGGTTTGATGATTTTTACATTTGCTAATCCAAAGGAAGATTACACAGAAAAACCTGAAGGAACTGGTACAAGTGAAAAATCTGATAAATCTTCAAAAGATAAAACTAATTCAAGTTCTGATAGTGAAAAAACCACTGAAGATGGAAATGATGCAACAGATGCAGTAAATAATGCGACTAATGGTAATTTCGTTGCTCCATATGTAGTTGGTAATACTACTGATGAAAATGGAAACGGTAATGCAGGTACTGATAATAATGGAGGTGCTTTAGATACTGGAAATACTGGAGGTCAACAACAAGAACAACCATCTACTACATATGATAATATTGTTGAATTAGTTGAAAAAGCTGAAAGTTCTTATCTTCAAGGTGATTATGATAATGCAGCTGATGCTGTTAAAGATTTGCCAAATGGAGATTTAAAAGATCAATTAGCTGATAGATTAACTGTTGTAGAAGAAGGAATAGATTTACAAAAGTTAGTTGAAGAGTTAAAAAATTCAGTTGATAATAGAGAAACAATAAAAGATATGAATTCAGCAAGAAAAAATAATACAGATAATAATATTGTTGGAAGAGTAGCTGAATTTAAAGGTAATGCAGATTTAAAAGCTAAATTACAAGAAAAAGTGGATTCTATAAAACCATTATTAGAAGATGTAAGCGCTCCTGAAGTTAGTATTGATGACGGAACAATATTAAAAAATGGAACAGAAGTAACTGTAAAAGGCGGATTACTTAAAGCAAAAGATGATAATGGAGTTACTATTAAAGTTGTTGATAAAGACGGAAAAGAACAAGTAATAGAATCAGATTCTTATACTTTGCCAACAGAAGATGGAGAGTATACAATTACTGTTACTGATAGTGTTTATAATGAAGTTACTATTACAGTTGTAATTGATACTAAAGTTACTGTTGAAAGAGTAAAAATTTATAATGATAATAATTCAAGAAGACAATATGCAAAAGTTAATGATAAGATTTATTTTGAAATCTTTGTAAAGGAACAATTAAAAGTTCTTCCTACTCTAAAAATAGAAGGAATTAATGAAACTGCTAAATTTACATTTAAGAAATTTGAAGATGGTGAATATCGTTATCAAGCACGTATAACTATTCCTGAAGAAAATGAAATTGTAGATGGAGATCTTAAATTTATTATTTCAGGTTATGAAGATGAACTTGGTAATAAAGGTGATGATTTAACTAATGATAATATCGCTGATATAAAAGATGCTGATTTTAATCATGTTGAATATGATAGTGCTATACCTACTGTAGTTATTACAGCTAAAAGTGGAAGTAATGATATTACTGATAAAACTAATGCTGGATCTATAACTTATACATTTACTTGGAGTGAAGAAGTTAGTGGATTTAGTAAAGATGATATTGTTAGAAGTGGTTTCCGTGATGGAGCTGAACCTTTAAAAGAAATTGAAAAAGGTAAAGTTTATTCTATGAAAGTTTATACTTTAGCAGGTTTAAATGAAACTACTATAACAGTAAAAGCTAACTCTGTTAATGATAAAGCTGGAAATGCTAATGAAGAGACAGCTATGAAAGTAACAGTAGATAGAGAATTACCAACAGTACAAGAATTAAGAGTTCAAAAACATCATGGTGGTGGTAACTACGCTAATAGTGAAGCATTTGTACAAATTGTTGTAAAAATGAGTGAAGCTATTGATGGAGTACCTACTATTGTTATTGGTGGAAAAGAATATGAATTAAAAGTTAATGAAAATGGAACTAATGCTTTTTATATTCAAAATGTGCCATTAAAAGATTTAAAATTAACAGAATATGAAAAAATTCCAGTTACTGTAAAAAATGCTAAAGATTTAGTTGGAAATCAATTAGCTGAAGTTACTTTAAATGGAAGTGAAAATGAAAGTAATTATTACGTAATTTATGATAATACAAAACCAGTAATTACACTTAGATCTTTAGTTGATGAAGAAAATAATATTGTTACTGCTGGTGGAGTAATTATTGAAGATAAATATGATTTTAATTGGTCATATGTACGTCCAGATGGACAATCTAATTCTTCTGCAAATGCTCGTCGTAATAATCCTGATGGTTCATATGTTGATTCATTTGATCCAGCATGGGATCTTCTAAATGGAGAATATACTGTAAAAGCTGTTGACTTAGCTGGTAATGAAGCAGAAGTTAAATTTGTTCTTGATACAGAAAAACCAGTAATTACTTTGAGAAAGTATTATAAAGATAAAAAAGGTGCTGTAGTTGAAGCTAATGGATACTATACATATTCAATTGCGGCATATGTTGAAGATGATAATCTTGAAAGTCTAAAAGTAGATGGTAAAGATTATGTTGAAGGAGCAGAAATTGCTGCTAGATCAAAACACGTAGTAGAAGCTGTAGATAAAGCAGGTAATAAAACAACAGTAGAATTTACAATTGATAAAGATGCCCCTGTAGTAGTAATTGAAGGAAAAACATATAAAACATCAACAAGTGGCTTATTTTACAATAAAGCAATAACTCCAGAAATTAAAGAAGCAAATCTTGAAAGCATGACGCTTGATGGTAGCGAATATACTGGAGGAGAAATAAGTGGTGATGGACAACACGTATTAGTTGTAAAAGATAAAGCAGGATTTACAACAACAATTGAATTTACAATTGATACAGCAAAACCAGTAATTACTTTAAGAAAATATGCTAAAGATAAAAAAGGTGCTGTAGTTGAAGCTAATGGATACTATACATATTCAATTGCTGCATATGTTGAAGATGATAATCTTGAAAGTCTAAAAGTAGATGGTAAAGATTATGTTGAAGGAGCAGAAATTGCTGGTAGATCAAAACACGTAGTAGAAGCTGTAGATAAAGCAGGAAATAAAACAACAGTAGAATTTACAATCGATAAAGATGCTCCTGTAGTAGTAATTGAAGGAAAAACATATAAAACATCAACAAATGGCTTATTTTACAATAAAGCAATAACTCCAGAAATTAAAGAAGCAAATCTTGAAAGCATGACGCTTGATGGTAGCG
>CANRGD010000022.1 GCA_947630105.1 uncultured Bacilli bacterium
GTTGCACTAGAATATTTATCTTCTAAATTTTTATTATGATAATTATCTTTTCGTTTTATAGCCTCAGGTAAAATTTTATAATTATTAGCTTTAATGGTTTTGATATAACTTATTCCTAGTAAATCATTAGGTGTTGCGACTTTTTTGTTAGTTAAATCAAAAATAGCTTTAGCTAAAGCAGAAGGATAATTATTACCTAGTTTTAAATAAATTTTTACTAAGTTATCAAAATCTTTATTTTGTAATTGAGTTGTTGCGATTAAGTCTAAATCTTCTATATTATTAGATTCACTTCCAAAAATAATTTTTTCTACGTGGAGATATTCTAAAATTGTTAATGCGCCATAACTAAAATAATCAGCACTTTGAGTAGCAAAAGGAAAAGGTAATTCTACTATTAAATCTATTCCAGCAGCCAGGGCAATTTTTGTTTTTTCATATTTATCAATAATACTAACTTCTCCACGTTCCGTAAAATTACCACTTAAAACTAAAACAATAGCATAATCTTTATATTTCTTTTTAATTGTTTCTAAATGATATAAATGTCCATTATGAAAAGGATTATATTCAGCAATTATTCCGATAGCTTTCATAAAATCCCCTCATTTCTTAGTAGTATTCTATCATAATTGTTTTTAGTTGACAATTTTTTTTAAATATTAAAATAATTTAATTTAATTTTATTTATTTACGTTTTCTTTTTTGATATAATGAATAATAAGTATTTATTAGTTGAAATAAGAATAAAATATATTAGGAATAATTTTTAAAGGTGTATAGTTATGGGGTGAATGTATGAAAGTTGTTGTTGTGGCAGGAGGAACAGGGGGACATATATTTCCAGCTATTGCGATTATAAATAAAATTAAACAACAAGATAAAAATAGTGAAATCTTATATATTGGTACTAGTGATAGAATGGAAAAAGATCTTATTCCTAAGTTAGGTATAAAATTTATTGGTATAGAAATGATTGGTATAAATAGAAAAAAAATATTTTCTAATTATAAAGTTTTTAAAAAATTTCAAGAAGCGATAAAAAAAGCTGAACAAATCCTTAAAGACTTTAAGCCAAATGTTGTCATTGGAGCAGGGGGATATATTACAGCACCTGTATTATATGCTGCTCATAAATTAAAATATCCCATTTTAATTCATGAACAAAATTCTGTACCTGGTCTTTCAAATAAATTTTTAGCTCACTTTGCTGATAAAATATGTGTTTCTTTACCAAATAGTGTAAAATATTTTGCTAAAAATAAAACTGTTTATACAGGAAATCCTCGCAGTGAAGAAATAATAGATGTTGTTAAAAAGCCAAAAAGTTCTTTAGGCTTTGATAATAATAAAAAATTAGTAATCTTTGTCATGGGTTCTTTAGGATCATTAACTATGACTTTAAAGTTAAAAGAATTAATACCTGGTTTTGAAAATAAAAATTATCAAGTTTTAATTGTTACCGGTAAAGATTATTATAAAGAATATGAAATAATTAAGAAAACTCCTAATGTAAAAATTATCCCTTTTTTAGATAATATGATTAACCTTTTAAAAGATACTGATTTAATTGTTTCTAGAGCAGGAGCTTCTACCATTGCTGAAATTACAGCTATTGGTTTACCTGCTATACTTGTTCCATCCCCATATGTTACTAATAATCATCAATATAAAAATGCTAAAGAACTAGAAGATTGTGGTGCTTGTCAAATAATTACAGAAGAAGAGTTTTCTAAAGATAAAGTAATTATGGCAATTGATAAATTATTTGATAATAAAGAATTATATGATAATATGAAGATAAATAGTAAAAAGTTAGGAATTAAAGATTCTGCAACTAAAGTGTATGAAGAAATTAAAAAGATAACTAGGTGAAAGTATGGATATTATTCATAAAATAGAAAATGAAAATATTGGACAAATTGAAAAAAATGTAAGTATAAGTAAGTATACAACTTATAAAGTTGGTGGGATTGCAAAGGCAGTAGTATATCCTAAAGATGTAAATTCTTTAATAAAACTATTACGCATTTTAAAAACAGAAAAAGTACCATATAAAATTATAGGTAATGGGTCTAATTTGTTATTTAGTGATAAAAAATATGAAGGAATTTTAATTAAGTTAACTGAGTTTAATCAAGTCCAATTTTTTGGTAATAAAATTAGAGTAGGAGCCGGCTTTTCTTTAATAAAACTTGTTATGTTAGCGGCTAAAAAAGGTTTAGCTGGCTTAGAATTTGCTTCTGGTATTCCAGGTACTATTGGTGGCAGTGTCTTTATGAATGCAGGAGCTTATAAAAGTGATATGGGTTATGTAGTTCAAGAAGTTAAAGTTTTAACACCAGATTTAAAAATTATAACTTTAGAAAATAAAGAGTTAGATTTCCATTATAGATCTTCTATTTTACAAAAAAGAAAAGACTATATTTGTTTAGAAGCAGTTATAAGATTAGAAAAAGGAAATAAAAAAGCTTTAGAAAAAGTTATTAAGGAAAGAAAAAAAAGAAGATTAGAATCTCAACCTTTAGACTATCCTTCAGCAGGTAGTGTATTTAGAAATCCTGATAATGATCATTTTGCAGGCAAATTAATTGATGATTTAGGTCTTAAAGGATTAAAAAAAGGTGGGGCTATGGTCAGCACTAAACATGCTAATTTTATAATTAATTATAAAAAGGCTTCTAGTGAAGATATAAAATATTTAATTGAATATGTCCATGATAAAGTATTAAAAGAATATGGTATAAATTTAAAAATAGAGCAAGAATTTGTTAATTGGGAGTAAATATGGCAAAAAAAATAGTCAAAAAAAGAAAACTGAGAGTTTTTAGATTTTTAATGGTTCTTATTGTTTTCACAGGACTAATTTTTTTCGTGTATTTAAGTTTTAAATTACCTATTATGAATATTATAATAAAAAACAATAATTATTTAAATGATGATTATATATTAGAATTAGCAGAAATTAAAAATTATCCTAGTTTTTGGTTAGAAACAAATATTAGTATCAAAAAGAAGTTAAAAAAATCAATTTATATTAATGATGTTAAAATAAAAAGAAAATTTTTTAATGTTTTAATAATAGATGTTCAAGAAAATAGGCCTTTATTTAATAATGTGGATGGAAAAGTTGTTTTAGACAATAAAAAAGAAGTAGATAATGATACTGTTTGGCAGCAATTTAGAATACCAAGATTATTAAATTACGTACCCGATAATAAATTTGCTAAATTTGTTAAAGGAATGAAAAGTATAAAAATTGATATCCTAGGTAAAATATCTGATATTGAATATCAACCTAATGAATATGATAAAGATAGATTTTTACTATATATGGATGATGGTAATAAAGTTTATTTAACATTAACTAAATTTAAGATGATAAATTTTTATAATGATGTTTTAAAACAATTAGAAAATAAAAAGGGAATTTTATATTTAGATAGTGGTAATCATTTTCAAATAATGGAGTAGAATATGAAAAAAAAAGTTAAACCTTATATAAAGTATATTTTATTATTTTTTTATTTTTTGTTTTGTCTAATTATAAGTTATTCCATACTTAGAAATGATACTTTTGTTAATTATGGTTTTAGTTATGCTATTAGAAATGGAGAAATTCCCTATAAAGATTTTAATTTGGTTATTCCACCTTTTTCTCCTTTTTTATATTCTTTATTCTTAATTTTTAATAAGTCTATTTTAAGTTACTATATTGCTCAAGCCTTCTTATTAACTTTGTTTTCAGCATTTATTTTTAAAATATTAGGAGAAAATAAAGGCTTTTTATTTCTTTTAATTATGTGTTTACCATTTCCTATTTCTTTTGCTAGTACAATATTTCCAGGATATAATTTTTTAGCCTTTTTTTTATTAATTATTTTAATTTATTTAGAAAAAGAAAAAAAAGATGATAGACTAATTGGTATTATTTTAGGTCTTTGTTTTTGTACAAAACAAACAATAGGAATAGCTTTTTTATTATCTAATATCTATTATTTAATTACCAATAAAAAGAAATTTTTTAAAAGAATTAGCTTCTTTTTTATACCAATATTTTTATTAGTTTTATATTTAATTTGTACTAAAAGCTTATATTCTTTTATTGACTTATGTTTTTTAGGATTACTTGATTTTGGAAGTACTAATTCTTATAAAGATCCTTTTTATTTAGTAATATTAATTATATTTTTAATAATTTGCTTACTAAAAATTAAAAATAATAAAACTAATATAATTAATTATTATATTTTAGGCTTTCTTTTTATGACTTTACCTATTATTGATTTTTATCATACATCTTATTTTGCCTTAGGAGTTATTTTATTAATTTTATTAGATTTTAACTTAGTAAGAGAAATTAAAATTCATGCCTTTCTTTTCATGATTTTTATAAGTGGATTATATTTAGGAGTAGAATTTAAATATATTGATAATATGAAAATATGTAACTTTCCTAATTTTCCTTATTTAATTTATTCTAATTCATATTATATACGTCTTAAAAAAGTAAATAATTATACCCAAAAACTTAATAAAGATGTGATCTTTTTAGTTCGTGGGGCAGAAAATTATTTATTTAAAATTATGAATAATGAAAGGTTAACTTATTTTGATTTGCCTAATTATGGAAATTATGGTTATAATGGAGTAGAAAAAATATTAAACAAAGTAAAACACCAGCAAGGCTATTTTGTTTTAGATAGTACTTTATATGGGCCTAATCCACCAACTCAACAATATATAGTAGAATTATCAACTTATATAAGAAATAATAGTCAAAAAATAAAAACAATTGATAATTTTGAAATTTATTTAAAGGAGTAAGTAATGAAATTTATCAAAAGAAATTACAAATATTTAATTATTTGTCTTTTTGTCTTGTTTTTATATGTCATCTTCTTCTACGAAAGATTTAGTTTTGATACAATTTGGAATTATGGCTTTAGTCATGTGATTAGAATAGGGAAAGTTCCTTATCGAGATTTTAATCTTATTAGTATGCCTTATATTCTTTTATTAGGAGTATTTTATTATTTATAAAAATGATATTTTTGTTTTTATGATTGAACAAGTAATTTTAAATACTTTATTTTATGTAGTACTATTTAAATTATTTAAAAATAAAGCTTATGCATATTTATTAATTTTATTAATTCCTGATTTGTTTGTAGGCACTTATAATTTTTTATGTTTTTTTCTAATAACTTTATTATTTTATCTAGAAAAAGAAAATAAGAATGATTATATTATTGGTTTTGTTTTTTCTTTGCCTTTCCTTTATTTGATTTCTATCATTTTTTATTATTTTTAGGAATAGTTTTTCTTCTTATTATTGATAAAATAAAGTTTTCCGAAAAATTTGTTAAAATTCTTTCTTTAATACTAACTACCGAATTATTAATATTAAATACTATGTTCTTACAAAATAAATTTAATGATTTGCAATTTTTAAAAGAAGACCACTTTAAATTTATTTACTTAAAAATTATGATAAAAAGCGAATAAATAATATTATAAAAGAATATAAAAGTTACTCAAAAAAATATCAAAATGTTTATATGCTTGATGATATATCTATGTTTTATGATTTGGTTTCAAATAAAAAAATAACTTATTTTGATGTTTTACTAAAAGGAAACTATGGCTATAAAGGTACAGAAAAAATGATAGAGAAAATAAAGAATATGCATAATGTTGTATTTTTTATTCATAAAGATAGATATAAAGTATTGCCAGAAGAAAGTCAGTTAGATAAGTAAATAATAAAGTATGTTGTTAAGGAATCTGAAAAGATTGATTATATAGAAAATTATAATATATATTATAAAAAATAAGATTTTTACCTAAAAATTTTTTTGAAATTTAATTATTTAAAAAAGAAAATTATTACTTTTATAAAAGCTTTGGAATGTAATTTTAGAAAAAGCTATGTAATATTTCAAAAAATATTTTACAATTTTTTAATTTATAGTATAATTAATTTAAGGTAGGAGATACAATATGGGCAATATTTATACTGGTATTGATGTAGGCAGTAATGAAATAAAAATAGTAGTATGTGAAAAAATAAAAGATAAATATCATGTATTAGCATCTTCTACTGGTAAAGCAATGGGAATTAAAAATGGTCAAATTGTTGATATGAAACTGGCAGTTAATAGTGTAAAAAATGTTGTTAAAAAAATAAATGAAATGTTAGGAATAAAAATTACTAAAGTAATTGCGGCTGTACCTCCTACTGATTGTAAAATGGATATTGTAGTAGGTAGTACGGATATTATTGATTACAATGAAATAACAGGAGTTGATATATCTAATGTTTTATTAGATGCTATGAAAGGACAAGATTTTACAACTATGGAACTTGTTACAGCTATGCCTATTAGTTTTACTGTTGATGGAAAAGAAAAGATTAAAGATCCTAAAGGGATGAAAGGGAGTATCTTAGAAACTAGAGTTGTTATTAGTACGACTGCTAAAGAACCACTTTATAGAATTTTGGAAGTTTTAAAATTAAGTGGGTTAGAAGTTGTTGATATTAGTTTTACTTCAACAGGAGATTACTTTGCTGTTAAAAATAAAAAATTAGATGAATTAGTAGGGGCTATTATAAATATTGGAGAAGAGTCTACTAATGTTTCCATTTTTAATAGAGGAATACAAATTAAAAATTCTTTATTACCTATTGGAAGCAAAAATGTTTGTAAAGATATTTCTTATATTTTTAAAATTGGTAAAGAAGAAGCCCGAATATTAAAAGAGCATTTTGCAGTAGCAGTTAGTTCATATGCTGATAGTAATGATATTTTTGAAGTCGTACTACCTGATGGAAGTAAAAAGGAAGTAAATCAAATAAGTGTTTCTAAAATTGTTGAGGCGAGAGGTAAAGAAATATTGGAACTTGCTAAAAAAGAAATAAAAAACTTAACAAATAGAGAAATACGTTATATAATAATAACAGGTGGCTTAAGCGAATTGGCTGGGTTTCAATATTTAATTGATGAGGAGTTTGGTTTTGTTGCTAAAGTATGCAATATTTCAACTATGGGAATAAGACATAATAAATATAGTAGTGTTTATGGAGCAATAAAATATTTTGATGATAAAATGACATTAAGAGGAAAATCCTATAGTATGGTTAATAAAGATGATATGGGAATTTTAGTATCTAATGGTCAAAAAATGATAACTAATGATAATATACTAAGTAAGGTGTTTGGACACTTTTTTGATAATTAAGGAGGATTAGGTATGTTAGGCGGATTAGAAATGGATCAATTGGCGAAAATAAAAGTAATTGGTTTAGGCGGTGGTGGTGGAAACGCTATTAATCGTATGGTTGAGTCTGGTGTAAAAGGGGTAGAATTTATTGCTGCCAATACTGATTTACAAGTTTTAAATACGTCAAAAGCCGATGTTAAAATACAAATTGGTGCTTCTCTAACCGATGGATTAGGGGCTGGTGCTAAACCGGAAATTGGAAAAGAGGCAGCTCTTGAATCTAAAAAAGAAATAGAAGATGCTTTAAATGGAGCAGATATGGTATTTATTACTTGTGGCATGGGTGGTGGTACTGGTACAGGTGCTGCGCCTATTGTAGCAGAAATTGCTCAGGGACTTGGGGCTTTAACTGTTGCAATTGTTACAAAACCATTTTCTTTTGAAGGAAAAAGAAGAATGGATAACGCTTTAAGTGGGATAGATGATTTGAAAAAACATGTTGATACATTAATAGTTATACCTAATGATAGATTACGTGAAATTATTGATAAGACGACACCAATGCTTGAAGCTTTTAAAGAAGTTGATAATGTTCTTCGACGTGGAGTACAATCAATTTCAGATTTAATTGCAGTTGTAGGACTTGTAAATCTAGATTTTGCGGATGTTAGAGCTGTTATGGAAAAATCTGGAAGAGCAATAATTGGTATAGGAATTGGTATGGGTGAAGATAGAGCTATTGAAGCTGCTAGACAAGCTGTTTCTAGTCCTTTACTTGAAACATCAATTGAGGGTGCAACTGATGCTATTATAAATATTACAGGTGGAGTTAATTTAACTTTGTTTGAAGCTGAGCAAGCTGCAGAAGTAGTTAGAGCAGCAGCTAATACAGATATTAATACAATTTTTGGTTCAGTTATTAATGAAAATTTATCTGATGAAGTTATTGTTACAGTTATTGCAACTGGTTTTGATAAGACTAAAAAACAACCGGGAGTTGAACCAGTATTTAGCAATGTATCTCAAAGTAGCACAGCAACTAGAAGAACACCTACAAAAGAAAGTTATCCAACAGAAGTTTTACAAGATAATGATGAAGATGATGATAGTTCTACTTCAAGTGGAGATTTTGAGTTACCACCATTTTTACGAGAAAGAAACTTTTAAAAAAAAATTACTAATTAATTTTAGTAATATTTTTTTTGATATTTATTTTTATTTTCAACAGCTCTAATTATTTGAGCTAGAATATTTACAGCTATTTGTTCAGTTTTTCTTTCTTCATCACGTAATGGATTAAATTCAACTAAATCAAATGAAACAATATCTTCAATATGTTTAATAAGATATGCATTTATTTTCATAGCTTCTTCTTCAGAAATACCATCGAATTCAGGAATGGAAACTCCAGGAGCGACATCAGGGTCTATTATATCTAAATCATAGCTAATATGAATTCCTGATGTTTTATAACCAGCTATTTTAAAAGCTTCTTCCATAATAGTTTCTACACCTTTTTCTTTAATATCGTCTGTTGTAAAAAGAGTAACACCAGAATATCTTATATTATCTTTTTCAGCAGGATCAATGCTTCTAGCTCCAATAATAACTGTTTTGGCTGCTTGAATAATTTTGCCATCATGGTAATAACGTAAATCTTGATTTTTATACCCATTAATAGTTGCTAAAGGAAGCCCGTGAATGTTGCCTGTTACTGTAGTTTCAAAGGTATTATAATCAGCGTGAGCATCAATCCATATAATTCCAATATCACTGTGAATTTTAGCAGAAGCTAAGGCACTAGCTATTGCTACAGAATGATCTCCTCCAATAAGTATGGGAAAATACTCGGCTTTCATTTTCTCTACAATGGCATTATATAATGATTTATTAAATTTTTCTATTTCATATTCATTTTTTCGTCTATCTGATAAATTTCGGCTTTTGATGATATCTTCACTTTGCAGGAAAGTAATACTTTCGCCTTTATAAAAACTTTGTAAATCATTTATCAATTGAACTGGACCTAAGTGTGCTCCATCTATATGAACTCCTAAATCACTTCCAGCTCCTACTATTATTGGTTTCATTTAATCCCTTTAATTATTACTAGAATGTAGTATTTCTTAATAATAATTCCTTTCTTTTAATATTTTTTATAAAACATATTGTGAATTTTACTCACCTTAAAATAATTTTATCATTAATAGAGATATTTAATCAAGGTAGTACTTTAAATGATTAAGGTTTTAATGTATAATTATGAATAGGTGGTAAAAATGAAAAAATTAAATGAGTTATATCCTGAAATAAAGGATGATATTAATATAACTGATATTAAAATAAATTCTAAAGAAATAAAAAAAGGTGATCTATTTGTTTGTACTAGGGGAGTTACAGCTGATAGGCATGATTTTATTGATGAAGCAATAGAACAGGGAGCTGCTGCTATTGTTGTAAGTAAAGATGTAGGAGTAAAAACGGTACCTATTATTAAAGTGAAAGATACTAATGAAGAGTTACCTTATTTATGTCAAAAGTTTTATGATTTTCCAGATAAAAAATTAAAAATGATTGGAGTTACAGGAACTGATGGTAAGACTAGTGTGGCCACTATTATACAAACTTTAATTGGAAAAGATAAATGTGGTTATATTGGAACTAATGGGAGAAGTTATAAAGAATTTGAAGGAGATAGTCCCAATACAACACCTGATGTGCATTATTTATATAAATATTTGAATGAATTTGTTACAAATGGATGTAGTTATGCTTCGACTGAGGCAAGTAGTGAAGCTTTTTTTAGAGGCAGATTAAAATTAATGGAATATGATGTTAGTGTTTTTACTAATATAACATCAGAACATCTTAATATTCATGGGTCTTTTGAAAATTATTTAGAATCAAAGTTACAGCTTTTTAAACAAACGAAAAAAGATGGTTTTTGTATTTTAAATAGAGATGATTCTTATTATGAGACAGTAAAAAAAGTGTGTAAAGGAAAAATATTAACTTATGGTAGTAAAGATGAATGTGATTTACAAATAGTAAAATTTAGTATTTATCCTTATAAGACAGATATACTTTTTAAGTATAAAAAGGAAGAAATAAAAATAGAAAGTCCTTTATTAGGAGATTTTAATGTGTATAATTTAGCTGCGGGAATCTTAGCTTGTTTAGCTTTAGGATTTGAAATAGATGAAATAATAAAAAAAATACAAGAAATTAAAATTAGTGGAAGATTGGAACTTTTAAATACTAATACCCCATATTATGTAATGGTTGATTATGCTCATACTCCAAATGGTATTTATAAACTTTTAAATTTTGTTCATACTCTAGATATAAATAGAAGTATTGTAGTTATTGGGCAAGCTGGCGAAAGAGATTATTTAAAGCGACCTAAAGTAGGAGATGTAGTTGTAGAAAATGCAACATATGCTATTTTTACTTATGAAGATCCTCGTAGTGAAGATCCAAAAGATATTTGTAATGATATTATAAAGAATTTAAAAGAAACACATGATAATTATGAAATAGTTATTGATAGAAAAGAAGCAATAGAAAAAGCAATTAATATAGCAACAGCTAAAGATATTGTTTTGATTTTAGGAAAAGGCAATGAAACTTATGAAAAATTAAAAGATAAAACTATTTATTTTAATGATATAGAAGAAGCTTATAAAGCAGTAGAGAAAAGAAAGAATAAAGAAGCTAAAGTTAATATGTCTAATTAAGTGATAAAAAATATAATTTAAAGAAAATAAATACAAGGTTTAAGATGGGAAAATGACCTTGTTTTATTTTTTTTGTTTTAATGGTAATTAAAAAAGTATAGAGTATAGGGTTGCTTTACAAATTAGTGAAAATATGATATAATAGCGAGCATTAATGGAGGGGGATTATGGCTTGTTTAAAGATAGGAGATATTAATATACAATATGATGCTGCTATAACTGATATAGATAGAATTGCAAAAATTATACAATTAAATCAATACTTATTTACTAATTATAAGGGAAAAACTCTTTGCATTGGAGTACCTGTTTTGTCTAATAAAGATGCAATTTATATAGCTAATTTTGATAAATTTTTTGAAGATTCTTTAAAAAAAGTTTTACAATATAAAGATATTATTAGAATTTTAGATGATACTGAATTATTACCTGCTTTATATACTCATTTGTTGGTAGAAATAAATCAAAATAAAGAGGCTAATGTAATGTTTGAACAGCATATATCTAATGATATATTTTGGCTTGCACTTGCTTGTAAATTTTTTGATTATAAAACTAATTTTAATGAATTAGCTAATTTTTTAAAATATCATAAAGAAGAAAAATTAATTTTGAATTGGTTAAAAGAAACACAGAGATTTAATACCTATAATTATTTATTAAAAACAGCAACAAATTATTTACAAGAAAACGATTTTTCATTTTTTGAGAATTTAAATGAAATAATTTCTAAAATGAATGAAGAAAATATTAACTTTGCTCTTTCATTATCTAATGAAGCAAATACTGATTTTCCTAAAATGTCTTTAAATGAATTAGAAAAATTATTTTATGGTTTTTTAAATGATATAAAAGCTCCAAAAAGTTGGAAAAATTTATATAATAAATTAAAGAGAAAAAAGAAAATATTAATTGAAAAAGATAAAAATGGTGTTGATCAGTCGCAAGTTTTTATAGATAGTGATGGTATTAGAAAAATTAAGATAACATATGATGGAACAATAAAAAGTTTTATTTCATTAGTTCATGAATTTGCTCATTTTATATCTTTATTAGGTGATGAGCCACCATTTTCATTATTAGAGTTTAATTCAATTTATTTTGAAAGAGTAGCAGCTCAGTATTTAATAAATATCGGATATGATGAAAATATAGTTAAGCAAGTTATTAGAAATAGAAAACAAAATAATTTTGAAATATATAGTTCTATAAGTGGAATTTTATTAGATATTTCTAGATATAATAAAAATGGTCCAATCACAAGAGAAGATAAAATTAAACCTTTAGAAGAGACTATGCAAGCAATATATGAAATAAGAAAACAAATTGCAGAAATAACAAAAGAATCAATAAAAGATGAAGAATTTTTAATTATGCCAAATTGTAATTGGCAAGAAATGGTTGATCAAGAGTGTGATCGATGCATTTTAAACTTTACAAAAAATGGAATGTTAGTATTAAATGGGTATCAATATTTAATTGATAGTTATTTAGTAGATGAGTTATTCGAAAAACAAGATGAATATACATTAGAAAAAATGATATTTGTTACTGAAAATTTAGCAAAATTTAATATTGATAAGATAATAAAGATGTTTGATATTGATAAATCATTTAAAACGAAAAAAAAGATATAATAACTTAAATATTTAATAAGTAATAATATTTAAAAAATACCAATAAATACTACTTTTATGTTTTATTTCCTTGAAAAGAATTAGTTATTAAGATAAAATAGTTTTGGTGATTTGATGTTTAGAAAAATTTTAAAATTTATTTTAATCATAATATGTATGTTATTTATTTATAATTTTTCAAGTGATAATTCTAAAGAGTCAACTAAAAAAAGTAATATGGTAATAGTAAAAATAGCTTCTATATTTGAAAAAAATCTTAATGCCGAAAAAAAACAGAAATTTATAAATAAATATAGTTTTTTAGTAAGAAAAATGGCACATTTCACAATTTATTTTATTTTAGGTTTCTTATTAATTAGTTTTTTGAAAGAATTTTATGAAGTTAATTATAAAATTGTGTTAGTGGCTGTTTTAATTGCTTTTTTGTATGCTTGTAGTGATGAGCTTCATCAATTTTTTGTGAGTGGTAGAAATGCTGAAATTAAAGATGTTATACTTGATACACTGGGAGCTTTGTCTAGTTGCTTATTATATAATTTTTTTAGAAAGTGGTTTTAAATATATGGATGAATTAGCAAATTTACTTATAAAAAAAGAGCAATTGCAAAATAAAATTATGGAAATTGAACAAAAAATAGGCTTTCTTTTAGAAGAAAAAGAAAGTTATGATCAAATTTTAAGTCAAATAGAATTTTATTTTAAGAAACTAAAAAGATATGATTCTTTTTTGGAAGATTCAAAAAATGTTTTCAATATATTTTTAGCTATTTCAGCTATAGAAATTATGCTTTTAAATAAGGAAGCTTCACGAGAGTTAGTAGATGGTATTGAAAAAATAGGTCTTTTTTTATTAAGTTCAATAGGTATAGTAACATTAAATATAGCAGCAATAAAACAATATTTTATAAAGCTTTTTAATAAAATGGGTTCTTTAGATGAATTAGAAATACAATATTATGATATTATGGAAAAAATTAAAGGATTAAATAATGCTTCTATAAATTTATCTACTGAATTTTTAGAATTCCAGCAACAATTAAATGAAGTTTATGAGGAAATTAATAAATATAAAAATAAGAATAAAAATAAAGTTTTTACAAAAAATATTTCGACATAAAATGACATATAATTACTTAGGTGATTATATGTTTTTTAGTTTTTTAAATTTTATAAAAGAAATATTTTGTTTTACAGGAAGTTATTCGAATGAAGTATTTCCTGAACCACTTAGTTGTAGTGAAGAGGAAGAATGTATCAAGAAAAAAATGTGTGGAGATAAAGATGCTAGAAATAAACTTATAGAACATAATTTACGATTAGTTGCTCATATTGTAAAAAAGTTTGATTCTAGATATGTTGATACTGATGATTTAATTAGTATTGGTACAATTGGGTTAATAAAAGGAGTAGATACTTTTTCTTTAGAAAAAGGGGTAAAAATTACAACATATTGTGCTAGATGTATTGAAAATGAAATATTAATGTATTTTAGGAGTAATAATAAATATAGTAAAGATATTTCTATAAATGAAGCTATAGGATATGATAAAGATGGAAATGAAATAGCTATTATGGATGTATTAAAAGCACCAAAAACAGATTTTGCATTAGATATTGATGTTAAAGATAATATCAATGCCCTTAAAGAATATTTTAATATTTTAACTCCTAGAGAAAAAGAAATTCTTATTAAAAGATATGGCTTAGATGATACTGATGAAGAAACGCAAAAAGTTATTTCTAAAAAATTAGGTATTTCTAGAAGTTATGTGTCCAGAATAGAAAAGAGAGCTTTAACTAAATTGTTAAGAGAATTTATAAAAAATAAAAAAATAGAAAGGTAAGAGTTTTTGAATAGTAGACAAATTTATTGTTTTTAATTATAATTTAAATAGTGGGAGTAATAGTATGAAAAGTAGAGTTATAGGTTATAAACGAAGAATAATTTCTAGTAATAATTATTGGTTATTAATCTTTTTTTTAGTATCTATTGCCTTTGGAATTTTTAATTATTTTTTAATGCCTCAAATTACATTAAAAGGTGAAAATAGAGAAATAATAGATTATGGAACAACTTATACTGACAAAGGATATAAAGCTACTTTTTTGCATAAAAATGTAAATAATTTAGTTTCTATAAAAGGTACTGTTAATACTAAAAAAATAAAAACTTATAATATTATATATACTGTAGATATAGGCTTTTTAAAACAAAGTATAGTTAGAAAAGTAACAGTTAAAGATATAAGTGCTCCTAAAATAAAAGTTAATAATAAACCTATATATGTATGTCCTGGTAAGGAAAATAAGCAAGT
The DNA here is from genome assembly GCA_947630105.1 of uncultured Bacilli bacterium. Lineage (GTDB taxonomy): Bacteria > Bacillota_I > Bacilli_A > RF39 > UBA660 > CANRGD01. The sequence goes on from CANRGD010000022.1 coordinate 14,914, forward strand.
AAAAGTAGTTGCGATTGATAATCATGATGGTGATATTAGTAAAAATGTTAAAGTTAAACAAACCAAAAATAAAATTGTTTATACGGTTAAAGATAAAGCAGGAAATGTAACTATAAAAAAGAAAAAAATTAAATATGAAGATATTAAAAAACCTACTCTAAAATTAAATGGCAGTAAAGTAATTACTACTTTTCTTAACGAAGAATATAAAGATGCGGGTGCTAGCGTAGGGGATAATTGTGATAAAGATTTAAAAATAAAAACATCAAATAAGGTAGATTCTAAAAAATTAGGAGAATACAAAGTAACCTATAGTGCTACAGATAAAGCCGGCAATACTTCAACAATTTCTAGAACTGTAAGAGTTGTAGAACATGATAAAATAGGGAATGTTTATTTAACTTTTGATGATGGTCCAAGAGCAGGAACAACGGATGTTATTTTAGATATTTTAAAAGAAGAAGGAATAAAAGCTACATTTTTTGTTACTAATAATGGACCTGATGAACTTATAAAAAGAATATATGATGAAGGACATACCTTAGCATTACATACTGCATCACATAATTATGCAATAGTTTATCAATCAGTTGATAATTATTTTAATGATTTATATAGTGTAGCAAATAGAGTAAAAAGACTTACGGGGTATGATAGTAAAATAATTCGTTTTCCAGGAGGTTCTAGTAATACAATAAGTAGAAGATATTATAATGGAATTATGTCCATTCTTACAACTGAAGTAATTAATAGAGGATTTCATTATTTTGATTGGAACGTTGATGCAAGAGATGCGGAAAGTGCTACTAAAACTAAAGAACAAGTTTATAATAATGTTGTAGATAAATTGTCAAAAGATAAAGTAAATGTAGTTTTAATGCATGATATAAAAAGTTATACTAGAGATGCACTACAAGATATAATTACTTATGGAAAAGAAAATGGGTATACTTTTGATAAAATTTCTATGAATACAAATATGATAAGACAAAAAGTAAATAATTAGACTTATCAGAAAAAATATTATATAATAAATGACAGGTGAAAAATTATGGGTATTTTTAAGCCTACAATGTATAAAAAAAATATTTTTGATATAAATTATGAAAAATTAAAGGAAATGGGTATTAAATGCTTAGTTTTTGATTTAGATAATACTTTGGGATTAATTGATCAACCTAAATGTCCCAGAAAAACTAAGCAATTAATAAAATCTTTGCAAGATGATTTCTTAATTTTAATTTGTTCTAATAATAGTAAAGGAAGAATTAATAAATATTTAAAAGATTTAGGTATAGGCGGGGTTTCTTTTAGTATGAAACCATTTACTAGAGGACTTAGAATAATTAAAAAGAAATATAATTTAAAGAAAAAAGAAATGGTTATAATAGGAGATCAAATTGTTACAGATATTTTAGCTGGTAAAAGGTTTAAAATAATGACCATCTTAGTAGATCCATTGGGTGAAAAAGATTTAAAAATAACAGGATTAAATAGAAAAGTTGAAGCTAAAATAATTAAAAAGTATGAAAAACGGGGTTTGTTTAAGAGAGGTAGTTATTATGAATAATGAAAAACGATGTTTGGGGTGTGGCGTCATTTTGCAAGATGAGAATGTCTTACAAGAAGGTTATACTAATAGTTTAGAAAATGATATTTGCCAAAGATGTTTTCGTATGAAAAATTATGGGGAATATCAGATGGTAACTAAATCAAATGAAGAGTATTTAGATATTTTAAGAGAAGTTGGAAAGACTAAAGATTTAGTTTTATATGTTACAGATTTATTAAATTTAGAAAAAGATATTGAAAAAATAAGAGAAATTATTCCTAATAAAATGATTTTAGTTTTAAATAAAAAAGATGTTTTACCTAAATCTGTTAAAGAAACTAAACTTATTAAATATTTGGAAGATAAAAATGTTTTCTTTGAAGAAGTAATTGTTATAAGTGCTAATAAAAATTTAAATATTGATTATTTATTAAAAAGAATAAAATATTATCAAACCTCAAAAAATGTTTATGTAGTAGGACATACAAATTCTGGTAAAAGTAGTCTTATAAATAAATTAATAAAAAATTATTCTGACAAGACGCAAGAACTTACAATGTCTCCCTTACCATCAACTACGCTAAATACTATTGTAATAGAAATTAATGATTATTTAACCTTAATTGATACTCCTGGTCTTGTTGAAAATGGGTCTCTTCTTAATCATGTAGATGAAAAAATGATTAAGAAAATATCACCTACTAAAGAAATTAAACCACGAACTTATCAATTAAGAAAGAATCAATCACTTATTATCGAAAACTTAGTAAGAATTGATTATGTGGAAGGAGACAAAAATAGTTTTACACTATTTATTTCCAATAATTTAAAAGTTAAAAGATTATTAAATTTAGTAAATAATGATGAATTAAAAGATTTAAATAAAGTAACTTATAATGTTAAATATGATGAAGATTTAGTCATTAGTGGATTAGGATTTGTAAAAATAGTTAATAAAGGAGTAATTAATATATATATAAATAAAGATATTGATACCTTTATGAGAAAATCGTTAATTTAAAATTAGAAAGAAGGAAATAATATGTGTACGGCAATTACGTATAATACTAAGAATCATTATTTTGGAAGAAATTTAGATTTAGAATATTCTTATCATGAAACTGTTACAATAACACCAAGAGAATATACTTTTACTTTTCGAAATGGTAAAAAACTAGCTAAACATTATGCTCTAATAGGAATGGCCTTTGTAGTTGATGATTATCCTCTATATTATGATGCTATTAATGAATATGGTTTAGGAATGGCGGGATTAAATTTTCCTAATAATGCTCATTATTTTCCTTTAAAAGAAAATTTAGATAATGTAGGACCTTTTGAATTTATTCCTTGGGTTCTTACTCAATGTAAAAATATAGCTGATGTTAAAAAATTACTTGAAACAATAAATATTGCTAATATAAACTATAGTGAAGACTTACATGCTTCACCTTTACATTGGATTATAAGTGATAAGAATACCTCAATTACAGTTGAAAGTGTAAAAGAGGGCTTGAAAATCTACGATAATCCGGTAGGAATTTTAACTAATAATCCCCCATTTGATAAACAAATGTTTAATTTAAATAATTACATGAGTTTATCTAATAAAGAACCAGTAAATAATTTTACTAAAGATTTAAAATTAGATGTTTATAGTAGGGGAATGGGAGCCTTAGGATTACCAGGAGATTTATCCAGTCAATCTCGGTTTGTAAAAGTTACATTTACTAAAATGAATGCTCTTTCTGGTGAATCTGAGAGTGAAAGTATTAGTCAATTTTTTCATATTTTAAATTCTGTTGATCAACAAAGAGGTTGTGTTGATATGGGAGATGGAAAATATGAAATTACAATATATAGTTCCTGTTGTAATTTGGATAAAGGATTATATTATTATAAAACCTATGAAAATAGTCAGCTAACTTGCGTTAATATGCATAATGTTGATTTAGATAGTACTTCTTTAGTTAGTTATGAATTAATTAAAGGCCAACAAATATATAATCAAAATTAAAAAAGATCTTCAAATTTGATGAAGTTCTTTTTTATTATGTTCCGGGATAGGAACATAATAAAACCACCCGCTATGCGGGTGAGAGCTGAAAAAGCGATAGCGTTA
>CANRGD010000023.1 GCA_947630105.1 uncultured Bacilli bacterium
TTTGTTAAATGCAACTATTTATATTTTTTAAGTTAAACGCAATCTTTTACAATAAGAGGGTTGCATTTAGAAAAAAATTTGAGATATAAAAAAAATTCAGCAAAAATAATTAATATGTCTTGTTTATTAAAAAGAATTGTATTATAATCGTATAAAGATAGGGGAGCTATATGATGAAGATGTCTAATAAAGAAAAAATAATATTATCAATAACTCTTGCGGGGTGGGGTGTTATTTCAATAGGCAGTGGTTTAACTATGGCTGCTTCTATTAAGCCAGTGGTGCATACTAATTATGAATTGTCAATTGTGCAAAGAAGAGTTAGTGAATCTAAAACTAATGAAATAAAGTTAAAAGATATTGAATTAGAAGTAAATAATCCTTTGAGTGTTGATGTTAAAGATTATTTAGAAGATGTTGATAAAATTGATATTGCTACACTAAAATCTTTAAAGCTTGATACATCAATGGTTAATACTACACAAGTGGGTAAATATACTTATACTATTACATATAATAAGAAAAAATATAATGGTAATATAACTATTAAGGAGCATGAGCTTCCAAATGTTGATTTAAATTTAAAAGATATAATTATATATGTTAATGATTCTTTGACTGTTCCTAATGAGACTAATAATTATGATTTTTCTTTATATATTGAAAATCAATTAAGTGATGATGTAAAAAGAAGTATAATTTTAGATTTATCACAAGTAAATACTGCGGTTGCGAATGTTTATGAATATACAGTGATTTATAAAAATACTATATATAAAGGAAAGGTATATGTAAAAGAGCGGATAATTACGCCAAATACAGTAAAGCCTGAGGAAAGCAAATCTCCAGAGCCATCTCTTGATATTTCACCTAGTCCTACTACTCCTACAGAGGAAACACCAGAACCAACTGAATAATCAATTAAAAAAAGAGGCTATAGAAAAGCTTCTTTTAATTTAGACCAATTACTTTGTTGTTTATTAAATCAATTTTTTCATAATTAGGATTTGTAGGAAGGCCTGGCATTATTACTATATTTCCCAGTAAGACTGTAATAAATTTTGCTCCATTATAAATATTTATATCTCTAATATGAATAGTATAATTAGATGGTGCACCGACTTTTTTTGCATCATCAGAAAAGGAATATTGTGTTTTAGCTACACAAATTGGAAGTTTATCTAATTTGTTTTTTTCTAAAAAACGTATTTTTTCACAAGCAATATCACTATATTCTATATTATTAGCATGATAAATTTCTTGACATAGACATTTTATTTTATCTTTTATTGCTGAATTAGTATCATATAAAAATTTAAAATTATTATTATTGTTAATAAGCTCTAATACTTTGGTTGCTAAGTCAATTGATCCAGCACTGCCATTTTTATAAGAGTCATTTATTGTAAAAAGAATATTCTTTTTTTGACAATAATCTTTAATTAAATTTATTTCTTCTTCTAAATCAGTTTCATATTTATTTAGACTGACAATAATATTTTGACTAAACTTTTTAAGATTATCAACGTGTCTTTGTAGATTTTCTAAACCTTTTATTAGGGCTTCATTATTTTTTTTGTATATATCTTCTTTTGTAATACCACCATGGTATTTTAAAGCCTTAATAGTTGCGACTAATACAGTACAAGCTGGGCTAATATTAGCGCTACGACATTTAATATCATAAAATTTTTCAGCTCCTAAATCAGCTCCAAAACCAGCTTCTGTTACTACATAGTCGCTTAAGCTTAATCCTAATTTTGTTGCAACAACACTATTACAGCCATGAGCTATATTAGCAAAAGGACCACCATGAATAATTACAGGATTTCCTTCTAAAGTTTGAACTAAATTTGGTAAAAAAGCATCTTTTAATAAAACCATTAAAGAACCTTCTATTTTTAAATCTTTAGCATAGATTATTTTGCCTTTACTATTATATCCAATTATAATATTTCCTAATCTATTTCTTAAATCTTCATAGGAATTGGCTAAACAAAATAAAGCCATTATTTCACTGGCAGCAGTAATTGAAAAACTTTCTTCTCGATTATTTATATTTATTGTTCTTAAGGCTCTATCATTTACATCTAGGGCTCTATGGAATACTACTTTTTGAATATCTAAAGAGTTTCCTTGAAAGATATGATTATCAATGGCAGCACATAAAAGATTATTAGCGGCTGTTATAGCATGAAAGTCACCTGTAAAATGTAAATTAATATCTTCCATTGGTACTACTTGACTATAGCCACCACCAGTTGCTCCACCTTTCATTCCAAAAACTGGTCCCATTGATGGTTCTCGTAAAACTGCTAAACTGTTTTTATTTAGTTTACAAAGAGCATCTTGTAGGCCTATACTTACAGTTGTTTTTCCTTCTCCATAAGGAGTGGGACTTATAGCAGTTACTAAAATTAATTTTCCTTTTTCTTGGGTAGGCTTTTTCTTAATTTTAGCTTTATCATTACCATATAAAATTAAATCTTCTTCTTTTAAAGATAATTTTTTAGCTATATCTAAAATATTTATCTTTTTATATTGTGTAGCTATTTCTATATCCGTCATGTATTTCACCTCTTTAATTTATTTCTTTATTTATTATATCATGAAATTAGGAATTTAAATTTTTTAAACGCTATTATTTAAAAAAAATATAAAATGTATATAGAAAAATTATAATTTGTTTTTAAATTAATGTAAAAATATAAAATCCTTAAGTTGCTTGATTTTAATATCCCTGTTATTATCTTAAGCGTTAAGAAAAAAAGGAGGGATGTAATGAAAAAAATATGGTTTTTCTTAACAATTATTTTGACTTTAGTTTTTATACCTAATATTAAAGTTAAAGCAAATAGTTATTCTTTTTATATGGCAGAAAGAATAGATGGTGTATATTATAATATGTATGATCCTGCGACTGGGAGACTTCATTATCAAAGGGGGATGTTTTTTCGAGAAAGAACTACAAATGCTTTTGCATATTGTATTGAACCATTTAGAGTCTTTTTTGATGATAGTACTTATACTGAATTTAATCCTGATAAGTTGACTGTAGAACAAAAAAATAAAATTTCAGCAATAGCTCATTTTGGATATGGGTATAAAAATCATACTGATCCTAAATGGTATGCAGTAGCTCAATTTCTTATTTGGCAGGTTGCTAATCCGGAAGGAGATTATTATTTTACTAGTTATCTAAATGGACCTAGAATTACTCTTTTTACAGAAGAAATTAAGGAAATAAATAAGTTAGTAAACGATTATTTTTCTCTTCCTGCTATAGCAAATAAAGATTATTATATTGTGGATGGAAGTAATTTAGTTATTACTGACGAAAATATGTTGATTGATAATTTTTCAACTTTAGCTTCTAATGTGAAAATTGAAAATAATCAAGTTATTATAAGTAATTCTAAAATTGGGAATAATGAAATATATTTTGAGAGAAAGGAAAATACTTATAATAAACCAATAATATTTTATCAATCTGCTACTAGTCAAAATTTAGTGGATACGGGAGATATTCCCAATGTAAAATTTAAAATTAATTTACATGTTGATACTACTTCGGTAAATATTATAAAAGTTGATAAAGATACTAAAAAGCTTATTCCTAGTGGGGATGCTAGTTTAGATGGGGCTATATATGAATTATATGATGCTAATATGAAAAAAATTGCTACTATTACGATAAAAGATAATAGAGCATATTTAAAAAATTTAAATTATGGAACTTATTATTTGAAGGAAATAAAAGCAGGGCAAGGGTATACTGTTAATAATGAATTAATTAAGTTTAATATTTCGTATGATAATAAAGATGTTAATTTAACTGTTTTGAATGAAGTAATTAAAAGTAAAATAAAAATATCTAAAAAATATGGAAGTAATGATAATTTTCTTCCGGAAGAAAATATTACTTTTAATATATATGATAAGGATAACAAGTTAGTTAAAACTATAGTTACATCTGTGGATGGAGTTGTTGAAGTTATCTTACCTTATGGTAAATATACGTTAAAACAAGTAAATACAACAGATGGATATACTATTAATGATCCTGTAGAGTTTGAGGTTTTAGATGGGAAAGAAATTAATTTTGAATTTAAAGATTATAAAATTGAAGTTCCTGATACAAAAACAAATTTTATTAAAAGATTAATATTATTTTTCATATATATATTATGTTGAAAGTAACTTTTAGAATAACTTTAACATTTGTTATAATTTTATTTTTATTAACTGTAGTAAGAATAAATGATAATGAAAATGTAATTCCTAAATTTATTATTAATAAATTAGATAATATACAAGATAAGATTATGTTATTAAAAGAAGAAATAAGCCATGAGGAGAAAAATGAAATTGGGGAATTAATTATTAACAAAATAGGCTTAGCTGAAAAACTTTATGCCCTTGGTAGTAATGAAAATAATGTAAATAAACATGTTACGATTTTAAAAGAGTCAATTTTTCCTGATGAAGAAAATAGTATTGTTTTTATAGCAGCTCATTCTGGAACTGGACGGTTAGCTTATTTTAAAGATTTAAATAAATTGAAAGAAGAAGATGAAATAATATTAAAATATAAAGATAAAAAATATTATTATAAAGTTGAAAGTGTTTGGGAAGAGGCTAAAAATGGATTTATAGAAGTTACTAAAGAAAATGCTAAACAATTAATTTTAACTACATGTAGTCCTACTAATGAAGAGTTGCAATTAATTGTTAATTGTATAGCATATAAAGAGGTATAAATTTTTTAGATTTATACCTTTATTTTTTTTCAGTTAAAATTTCTAAAGCTTTTTGTAATTGACTATCAAGTTCATCTTTTGGATTTTCTTTATATTCATTAGAATTAAATACTTCATAATCAGGAGTTAGGCCTTTTTCATTTAACCATTTTCCTTTAGAAGTTAACCATTTTTGAGAAGTATATTTAAAACTTATACCACTTTTTAATTCTATGGCTTTTTGAACTGTTCCTTTACCATATGATTTTTCTCCTACTATATAAGATTTTTTATAATTATCTTTAAAGCAAGAGGCTATTATTTCTGCAGCTGATGCACTTTCATTATTAATAATTATTGCTATGGGATAATTTTTTTTATCTTTATTTTCGGCATATATTTTAGTCTTGGTAGTTTTTGATTCTATTTGATATAAAACGGTTTTATTATCAAAAAATATATCAAGTATTTTATTTGCTTGTGATAATTGACCTCCTGGGTTATTTCTGAGGTCTATAATTAAAGAAGTGATTTTTTTTGCTTCCATACTTTTTAATTGCTTTTTAACTTGGCTATAAGTAGTGGAAGATATATTTGATATTTGTAAATAGCCAATGTTTTTATTATTTTTTTCAAGAATTTTACTAGAAGCAGAAGTTAATTCAATAGTAGTTCTGGTTATAGTATAAGTTTTTTCTTTGTTATTTCTTAAAACTGTTACTTTTACTTTAGTATTTTCTTTTCCTTTTATCATTTTTGATAAATCACTACTTAAGGTATGAGAGACATCTTTTCCATTAATTTTTATTATTATGTCTCCTACTTTTAATCCAGCTTTAGCGGCACCAGAATCTTTGAGAACTTCTATAATTTTATTATTATTTTCTTCAAAAGAAACTGTAACACCAATTCCTATATATGAACCTTTTATAGTTTCATTAAAGGATTCTGATTCATTATTATTCATAAATGATGAATATGGATCATCTAAAGATTCAACCATTCCAGCAATAGCGGCTTCTATTAATTTATCTTCATCAACTTTATCATAATAATTATCTACAATATTATGATAAGTACTTATAAATTCTTGAACTTTATCTTTTGATTCTAAGTCTAGACTTGAACCACTTTTATAACTTAAAATAGAGCCAATTATGAGACCAAAAACACCAGCTATAAAAATCATAATTATTACTTCAAATAAATTAAATTTATTTTCATAATTATCTTTAATTTTTTCTAATTTTGTTTTTATAGCTTTCTTGTCTTTCATTTTATTCACCTCTTATAATACTATATCATATTATGAAATTATTTATTTAATTTTTTTCCTTGATAAGTATTTCTTTTTTTCATTTCTTTATCAATGTCATTTAAAATACAAAATTTTTTAATAAGCCAGTGAGGTTCTATTAAATCTTCAAGTTTGGGATCACCTGTTATTCTATGAATAACTATTTCTGGACGTAGTAATTCTAATTGATTTATTACAATATCAATATATTCATCTTTAGTTAAAATCTTGAAAGGATTTTTTTTGTATATTTTTTCTAAAGTTGTATTTTTGGTTATACTTAGCATATGGATTTTTATTCCTTGAATATCAAGGGTATTTAAATATTTAACAGTTTGAAGCATATCTTCTTTAGTTTCATAGGGAAGGCCATTAATAATATGGACAACGACATTTATGTTTTTCTTTCTTAATTTTGTTACCATGTTTTCAAAACATTCTAAAGTATGACATCTATTTATAAATTTAGCGGTTTTTTCATTTGCGGTTTGCAGACCTAATTCTATAGTTAAAAAAGTTCTTTTATTTAATTCAGTAAGGTATTCTAAGCATTCATCAGTAATTGAATCGGCTCTAGTTGCAATATTTAAACCTATAACATCTTCTTGTCTTAGAATTGGTTCATATAATTCTTTTAATTTAGCTACGGGAGCATAAGTATTAGTTCTAGCTTGAAAATATCCAATATATTTAGCTTGAGGCCATTTTTTTAACATCATATTTTTAATTTTAAAAAATTGAGTAGTAATATCATCATTTTTATTTCCCGCAAATTCACCACTGCCAGTTTGTGAACAGTAGATACATCCACCATAACCAACAGTTCCATCAATATTAGGACAGGTAAAATTTCCATTTAAACTTACTTTAAAAACTTTAGAATTAAATTTATTTTTATAAAAATAATCTAAAGTATGATATCTTTTATTATTATAGGAATATTTAAATTCATTCATATTAAGCCTCAAATAATGCAAAAATATATATTGCTTTTAATAATTCTATGGGATGAGTAAGAGCAGTTTTTTTAAGTTCTTTTATTTCATCTGTACGAATATATTTTAAAATATTATACTCTGTACTTTTTTGAAATTTTTTATCTTGTAGTTGTTTTTTTATAGCTTTTTTTAATTCTTTATTAAATTTTTTATAGGTATAAATTTTAGTTTCATCTATATGATAATCTTGAGCTGTTTTTTCGATGACTTTTAGAAAAATTTCATCTTTTAATTTAGAATTATTTATATTAAAAAAAGTAGCTAAATCTTTATACTTTAAAAGTATTTTAGTATCAGGAATTATTTTTTTTAAGGTATACATATATATTTCTTTAATTGCTTGTTTGTTTTTTTCTATATGACCTTTTTTGAAAGTGTATTTTTTACCTTCAAATTTAGAAAATTTTTTCATGGTATCATTATAGCCTAATTTAATATTTCTTTTAGTGCCAGCTTTTGTAAAACTTAAGAAGTTTGATAATTTATTATTAGGAGTAATATTTATTATAGGAATTGTTTTATCTTTGGTTTTTCTTTTTATGCCTGGGGCTTTTAAATCAACGGCTATTATTTCGGTTGCACCCATTTTAATAGCTAAATTGATAGGTAAATTATCATAAAAACCTCCATCTATATATTTGGAACCATCAATTTCTTTTTTTTGAAAAGCTGGATAACAAGTTGCAGAGGCAATTAAATAATCTACTAATTTATCTTTGGTAATTTCTTTTTTTTGAAATTCGATGGCTTTATTTTTGCTTATATTATAAGTAACTAAACCATAATTAATATCTGAGGATAAAAATTTTTTAATATTAATATTTTTTTTAATAAGTTTTTCTAAATTTGTGGTGTCCATTCCACCTTGTTGGATAAAGTTTTTACCATATATTTTATAAAGATCTAATAATTTATCACTAGTAGTATTAGTTTTGCCAAAAAGAGTAGTGAAATTAATTTTATTCCACACTAATAAACTTTTATAAAATGTTTTTTGAGTCATTAAAGCGCCATTTAAAGCACCAACTGAGGTACCAGTTATAATTTTATAGTCATAATTAATCTTTTTTAAGGCTTTCCAAACTCCTAGTTGATAGGCGCCTTTTGAACCTCCACCTGATAAAACAACAGCTTTCATACATACTCCTTAATATAAAATTTAAAAGCGTATATAATATACCATATTTAGTGGTTTTTAGCAAATTTATTGTGATATAATGATAGTATAGGTGAGAAGTATGGAAGGTAATAAAAAAAAGAAACTGAAATTGAAACAAAAGTATGTAAAAGTTGTTAAAATTATAGGAATTATCTTGGCTATTTTAGTGATAGGTTTATTTATTTATTTTAAACAGATAAATGAATTAAGAAAATTAAATTATTCTTTTAAAGCTAGTAATAAAATACTTTTTACAATGAAAAAAAGTTATGTACTTAAAGTTTTAGAAAATAAAACATTAAATGCTGCTTTTGAAAGTAAAGATTATGATGAAAAAAATTTGGATAATTATGCTAAGATTGAATATCAAAAGCAAAAAAATTTAATTAAAAATATAAATAAACTTTTGAAAAAAGGTTATAGTAATAGTGAAATAAACTTAATTTTATCTCATGGGACTGATAGTGATGTATCCAAGTTTGCTAAAAGAGAAAAGATTAGATATTTAGAGGAATTTTATACTATTAGTTATGCTAAATTAAATAATTATGATAGATATGTTTCTTATTCTGATGAAACAGGGGAAGATGAAGAAACTACGGTAATGAATGTTAATTTAAATTTAGATAAAGAAGATTATACTGATTATGTGGAAATTTCAAAATTTTCATATGATATAGTGGTGAATAAACATAGAAAGTTAACTGAAAATTTTAATCCACATTTGGTTACTATTAGTGAAAAATATGCTGCTGAAAAAGGGCTAAAAGCATCAGCTGTTGCGATTAAGGCTTTTATAAAAATGGCTAATGATGCTGAAAAAGAGGGATTAGGATTAATAATAAATTCTAGTTATAGAAGTTATGAAGATCAAGAGGATATTGAAAATACTTATCGTGATTTATATGGGGAAAATTATGTTACTAAATATGTAGCTAAACCAGGATTTTCGGAACATCAAACAGGACTTGCTTTTGATATAGGGAGTAAAACAAGCAATGTATTTGCTAATTCAAAAGAATATAAATGGATGTTAGAAAATGCTTATAAATATGGATTTATTTTAAGATTTCCAAAAAAATATGAAAATATTACAGGCTTTAGAAGTGAGCCTTGGCATTACCGATATGTGGGTAAAAAAATAGCAAAATATATTTATGAAAATGATATAACTTTAGAGGAATACTTTGTCTTATTTTTAGATAAGTAAAAAATAAATTACTTGGTTTCTTTTTTTGATTATGGTATTATGTTATTAGTATAATAAGAAGGTGTTAGTATGTATCCACTTGGAAAACAATTTGAAGTAGATAATACAAAGGCTAAAAGTGATAAAAAAACAGTAATTCAAGGTACAACTTATAGAATAACAGTAATTTCTGAGCGAATTGTTAGGTTAGAATATTCTAAAGAAGGTAAATTTAATGATAGACCTACGCAATTAGTTAGGAAAAGAAATATTGGAATACCTGATTTTTCTGTAAAGCAAGATGCAAGTATTATAGAAGTAACGACAAAATACTTTATGTTAACTTATATAAAAGAACAACCTTTTCTTGGTAGTAAAGTAGATCCAATGAAGAATTTGAAAATTACTTTACTAAGTAGAGAAAGAGATAGAAATAAAGATTGGTATTTTGGACATCCTGAGGCTCGTAATTTATTTGGTAATATGGTTTCTGTTGATGTTAATATCCCTAAGCAATTACAGAAGGGATTATATTCGTTAGATGGATTTGCTTCAATTGATGATAGTTTATCTAAAATAATTATGGAAGATGGTACGTTGGCAGAGCCTATTCCTAATCATTTAGATATTTATGTATTTATGTATGATAGAGATTTTAAACAGGTATTATTTGATTATTTTAAAATGACGGGAGCCCCAGCTTTAATTCCTAGATATGCGTTAGGAAATTGGTGGAGTAGAAATAAAGATTATGATGATACTTCTTTACATGAATTAATTCGTAGTTTTGAAAGAAATAAAATTCCAATTTCAATTATGTTATTTGATCATGATTGGCATATTAGAAATGTGAATCAATATCATAATTTGAAAACTGGCTTTACCTTTAATAATTTTTTAATAAAGAATCCAAAAAGTATGATAGATGAATTTCATAAAAGAGGAATTAGAGTAGGTTTGTGTATAAATCCTACGGATGGAATTTATCCTCATGAAGCGTTTTATAAACAAGCAAGTGAATTTTTAGGAATTACTGATTCTTCAATTATAAATTTTGATCCATTAAATCCAAAGCTTTTAGATGTTTTGTTTAAACTTTTATTACATCCTTTAGAAAGTTTAGGAGTAGACTTTTTTTGGAATGATTCTACTGGTAATATGGATATTAATAGATTATGGGCACTTAATCATTATTTATTTTTAGATTCTGGACGAACGAGTAATAAAAGAGCTATGCTTTTATCAAGAAGTAGTGTATATGCTCCTCATAGATATCCTGTTCTATATGGTGGTTCAAGTGAAATTAGTTGGGAAGCTTTAAAAAAATTACCTTTTTTATATTTAAATGCTGCTAATATTGGAGTTAGTTGGTGGAGTCATGATGTAGGTGGAAATCATGGTGGTATTGAAGATGGAGAACTTTATGTTCGGTATTTACAACTTAGTACATTTTCACCAATATTAAGATTTCATGGAGCTAGAGGGCCATATTATAAAAAAGAACCTTGGTTATGGGATGCCAAAACAGAGAGTATAGCAGTTGATTATTTAAGACTTAGACATCGATTAATTCCATATCTATATACTGAAGCTTATAATTATACAAAGTCAGGTATTCCACTTCTTCAACCATTTTATTATAATTATATGTGGGTTTATGATGATTTATTATATAGAAATCAATATTATTTTGGTTCTCAATTGTTAGTATGTCCAATTCTTGATAAAAAAGATGTAACAATGAATCGAACAATTCATAGATTTTATATTCCTGATGGAATGTGGTATGATTTTGTTACAGGTAAAAAGTTTCCGGGTAATAAAAAATATGTTTCTTTTTTTAAAGAAGAAGATTATCCAGTATTTGCCCATGCTGGTTCTATAATACCTCTTTCTAATAGGAGTGATTATAATAATACGGGATTACCTACAGATTTGGAAATACAAATTTTTCCAGGAGTTAGTAATACTTATACATTGTATGAAGATGATGGAGTAACATCTTTATATAGAGAGGGGTATTATTTAAAAACTTCGATTGACTATAATTATTTACGAAATAATTATACGGTTATAATTAGATCAATTGATGGTAAAAGTGGCATTGCTCCTGAAAAAAGAAATTATAAATTAGTTTTTAGAAATACTAAAGAAGCAGATAAAGTTACTATTTATTTTAATTCTGAAGAAGTTAATAGTGAATCTTATGTTGATGGAAATGATTTTGTTGTTGAAGTAAAAAATGTTTCTACTATTGGTCAATTAACAATCAATTGTAAAGGTAAAGATATTGAAATAGATGCCGTACGTTTAATTAATGATGATGTAAATGGTATTTTAATGGATTTACAAATAGATACTTATTTAAAAGAAGATATTGCTAAAATTATGTTTGGAGAGTTGCCAATAAGTAAGAAAAGAATTGCAGTTAGAAAGCTTAAGAAAAGAGGACTATCAAAAGATTATGTTGCTTTATTTATAAGATTACTTGAGTATATTAGTGAAGTTTAATTTAATATTATTAAAGAATATGGAATGTTTATTTCATATTTTTTAATATTTTATTGGTTTTTTTGTAAAATATGTTATAATATGTATATATTTTGTGAAGAAAAAGAAGTAGTAGTAAATACTTAACTTTTAGAGAGTCTATGGTTGGTGAAAATAGATAGTTATAATTTATGAACTTGTCTTGGGAGCAATTGGGTAATTCCGTTATAAATTATAAGGGTATAAGATTTACTTATAAATTAAGGTGGTACCGCGAAAATTCGTCCTTATGAGGATGATTTTTTTTTGGAGGTTTAGTATGGAAGAAATTGTATTGTTTTGTATGAGTTTTATTTTTATCTTTTTATTATATCAGTTTTTTATAGTTAGACCAGCTAAGAAAAATTATAAAAATAAAAAAGAAAAGCAACCGGCAGAAGTTAAATATTTGATTAGTAGATATAAACTTGATATGAAAAAGGTTAATTATTATCAACTGTTACAAATTGTTGCTCTTACGTCATCTTTTGATATAAGTTTAATTTGTAGTTTAATTATGATAACTAATAATTTTATACTCCGTTTATTAGTTGGGATTATATCAATAATTTTAACTATATTGATAAGTTATCATTTAGTTTATTTGTTTTATAAAAAGAAAGGAATGATTAAAAAATGAAATTTAATGAAATAGAAAAAAAATGGCAAAATTATTGGGAGAGTAAAAAAAGTTTTGAAGCAATTAATGGGACCCAAAAACCTCCTTATTATATTTTGGTAGAATTTCCTTATCCAAGTGGCTCAGGCTTACATGTAGGGCATGTTAGGAGTTATACAGCTCAAGATGCTTTAGCTAGAATGAAAAGAATGCAAGGATATAATGTCTTGTATCCAATGGGTTGGGATGCTTTTGGGGCTCCAGCAGAACAGTATGCAATTAAAAATCATATTCATCCAAAGGAAGCTGTACAAGAAAATATAAAAACATTTAAAAAACAGATGAAAACACTTGGTTTTTCATTTGATTGGAGTAGAGAATTTGCAACAACTGATCCAGATTATTATAAATGGACACAGTGGCAATTCTTACAATTTTATAAAAATGGAATGGCTTATAAAGATACTATTCCTGTTAATTGGTGTCCAAAGTGTAAGAGTGTATTATCTAATGAAGATGCTGCTGGAGGAGTATGTGAAAGATGTGGAAGCAAAGTTGTACAAAAAGAAAAGTCACAATGGATGCTTAGAATGTCAGATTATTCAGAAGATTTATTAACGGGTCTTGAAGATACTAATTTTGCAGAAAGAGTAAAATTAGGACAAATAAATTGGATAGGTAAATCAATTGGAGCTAATATTAATTTTAAAATCGATGGTACTGATAAAGAATTTACAGTATTTACAACAAGATGTGATACTTTGTTTGGAGCAACTTATTGTGTTTTAGCTCCAGAGCATGAATATATATTAGATATAACAGCTAAGGATAAATTAGATGAAGTAAAAGCATATATTGATAAATGTGCAACTAAGAATGAGATGGAGAGAACAGAATTAAATAAAGAAAAGACTGGTGTATTTATAGGGGCATATGCAATTAATCCAGTTAATCAAGAAAAAATCCCTATTTATATATCTGATTATGTTTTAGCAAGTTATGGTACGGGTGCTATTATGGCTGTTCCAGCTCATGATACTAGAGATTATGAATTTGCGAAGAAATTTGATATTCCAATTATTCAAGTATTAGAAGAAGTAACAGGAGTACCTAAGGAAGAAGAGTCATTTAAAAATTCTATTGTTGCGATTGTACATAATCCTAAAGATGGAAAGTATTTAACAATTAATTGGGGTAAAAATGGAGGTCGTTTATTTGTTGGTGGTACAAGATGTGATGGTGAGAGTGCTGTAGATTGTGCTGTTAGAGAAATAGCAGAGGAGACGGGATATACAGACTTAGAATTAATTGGAGAAGATTTTAAGATTAATCATCATTATTATGCTTATAATAAAGATAAATATTTTGAAATAGAAGCAACACCAATTTTATTTGAATTAAAAAGCGATAAACGTGAAAAACAGAAGCTTGATGAAGATGAGAATTTTGAAGTTGAATGGGTAGATAAAAAAGTTGTTGAAAAAGAAGTAGTATATGAGTTACATAAAAAGTCATTCGAATATGTATTAGATCCAGGAGCAATGATTGGGGACGGAATACATATCAATTCAGGTTTCCTAAATGGATTAAATAAGCAAGAGGCTATTGATAAAATGATTGAGTGGCTTGAAGAAAATGGTTGTGGAGAAAAGAAAGTCAATTATAAGATGCGTGATTGGATTTTTTCAAGACAAAGATTCTGGGGTGAACCTATTCCAATGATTTATTGTGAAAAATGTGGCTGGGTTCCAATGAAAGAAGAGGATTTACCATTATTACTTCCAGATGTTGCTGAGTATGAGCCAACGGAAGATGGCGAAAGTCCACTTGCTAACATTACAGACTGGGTTAATACTACTTGTCCTTGTTGTGGAGGAGCTGCTAGAAGAGAGACTGATACAATGCCTAATTGGGCAGGGTCATCTTGGTATTTCTTGAGATTTATGGATCCTCATAATGATAAAGCTTTTGCCTCTATGGATGCTATGAAATACTGGAATAGAGTTGATTGGTATAATGGGGGAATGGAACATACAGCAAGACATTTACTATATGCAAGATTTTGGGTACAATTTTTATATAATATTGGATTAGTTCCTAATAAAGAAATGATTTGGACAAGAGTAAGTCATGGTATGGTTCTTGGTTCAAATAATGAAAAAATGAGTAAGAGTAAAGGCAATGTTATTAATCCAGATGATATAGTTAAAGAGTATGGCGTTGATACTTTAAGAGTATACGAAATGTTTATGGGCGATTATCAAATGGATGTTTCTTGGAGTACAGATACTTTACGTGGTTGTAAGAGATTTTTAGATAAAGTTATAAGATTGTATGATAAAGTTGAGGATAAAAAAGGATTTACTGCTTCTTTAGAAATGATTCAAAATAAAACAATAAAAAAAGTTACTGATGATTTATTGAATTTAGGATATAATACTGCAATATCAGCTTTGATGATTTTAGCTAATAATTATGATAATTTAGAAAGTATTTCTAAAGATGATTATAATTTATTATTAACATTATTAAATCCTATTGCTCCTCATGTTACAGAAGAGTTAAATGAAATGATTGGGTATAGTCCTATTTGTGAAGGAAAATGGCCTGTTTGTGATGAGTCTAAAATAGTAGAAGAGGAAAAAGAAATAGCGGTACAAGTTAATGGAAAGGTTCGTGCAACAATTAATATTAGAGTAGATGAAGAAGAAGAATCTATTAAAGAAAAAGCTTTAAAGGCAGAAAATGTTATTAAACATCTTGATGGAAAAGAAGTTGTTAAAATTATTGTAATTAAAGGAAAAATAGTTAATATAGTAGTTAAATAATAGGAACTTTTTTATAAAACTCTAGAAAAAGGAAATTTGATTTCTTTTTTCTTTTTAATGTTAATTTACTTTAGAGTATTATACATGTTATAATTTGAGCAATTTGGGAGAGATTATTTATGAGTAATAGTGCTTATATTCAAGAACTTAGAGCAAGTAAAAGTGTGCCAATAGTTAATTTAGAAATTTTTGATTCTTTAAAAAAATTGAAATTTCATGATACTACTTTAAATCATTATATTGATACAATTGAGATGTATAAAGAATATTTAAATAAAGTATTAGAATTACCTGATGTTAAACAAGATATTTATTTAAAAACTATAGAAATGATGGAGAGTATTGATAATCAAGTTCTTGAAAATGAAGATGAATTTTTAATAAATTTATATATGAGGATGGGAAAAGAATCAGCATATGAATATTTATTAAAAGATAATTTTAAATTAACTAAAGAAAATTTTATAGAAGGGCATAAAAAACTATTACTTGGAACAAGTAGTGAAAAATTTGCGGATAAAGATTTTCGAACAGATAATGATATTTATGTTGGTTATATTGATAAAGGACAAGTAATAGTAGAATATTTACCAATTTCTTATACACTTATTGAAGAAGCAATTGAAAGATTACTAGATTTTTATCATTGTGATATGTTTGATGAATATTTGTTTTTTAAAGCCCAAATTATTCATGGATTAGTAGTAGTATTACAAATGTTTCATGATGGTAATTCTAGATATGGTAGAATTTTACAAAATTTAAAAGTTGGTGAATTAACTAACAAAATATTAGAATATTCTTTTATTTGGCCACCTTTTTATAGTACTAAAGCTTATATTCCTTTTAGATATGATTATAGGATGTTGATTAAAGAATTAGCTATAAATCCACCAATTGATCAGTGGAATAAGTGGTTTAATTTTAATTTAAATAGAGTTGAAGATACAATGTATTTAATGGAAGATAAAATTAAAAAATTTAGTAAAATAAATTTATAAATTTCAACAATTTTTGGGGAAAAAATTTTGTAATATTAAATTGGTGATATTTGTGAGAGTTAAATTATTTGATTATGAAGATGAAAAAGATTTAGAGGAAGGGATAAATTCATTTATTGAAAATTTAAATGGAGAAGTTATTGATATTAAATATCAAGTAGGGGTAGGTATTTTTGGGGAAGAACAAATTTATTGTTTTTCAGCTATGGTAATTTATCATATATAAATATATTTTTTGCACTTTTTTTAAAATAATGATATAGTTGTATATAATAGGATGTGGTAGGGTGCATATAAATAAAAAAGCTTTTACAATGGTCGAACTTTTAGCAACTATAACAATTTTGGGAATATTAATGACGGTATCTATAACAGCAGTTAGTAAAATAATTGAAAGAGCAAAAAAAGAATATTATTCTAGCCAAGAAAAAAATATTATTTTAGCAGCGCAGTCATATGTTCAAAATAATAGAAATGAATTACCTAAAGGAATAGGACAACAAAATAAAATTTTTTTGTCTACTTTATTAAATAATAAATATTTAAAAGAGATTGTTAAAGATTATAATAAAAATAATTGTTATATGAATGAATCTTATGTTAATGTATTTAAGTATTCACAGAAAGATTATTCTTATTTAGTTTATTTAAAATGTCCTAATTATAATAGTAAAGAACAAATAAATAAAATTAAACCTAATATTAGTATTGTTATGTCAGGTTCTAGTGTAAAAGATGCTAAGGCTAAAATAACAATAAAAGGTAGTGGAACTGGTAAAGAAAAATTAATGGGTTATAGTTATACAATTTATAGAGAAAATAAATCTTCTTGGGAAGAGAAGATAAATAGTGGTAGCTTAAGTGGAAATCAAGCA
>CANRGD010000024.1 GCA_947630105.1 uncultured Bacilli bacterium
AGTGGTTCCTACTACCAAGCCCACAGGCAACTTTCATGCCCTAGTTTTAACACATGCGTGTCACACCACAAAAAATGAAGACTAAAATAAATAGTCTTCATTTTTATTCAACATCTAAAAATATATTTCCATGGAAATGTGATTTAGTGTAATTATTTATCATATTATTATCAATCCAAATATATACTTTATATTCTTTACTACTTTTAGCATCTATATAGCCTTTAAAAATATCATAAGCATTTTCTTTTTCATTATAAAAATCAGCTAACACAAAAATAGTAGAATTATCAATTTTAAATTTTATATTATTACTATCAACTAATGACTGTTCACATCCACATTCTCTTATAACTTCATTATCTACTTTTAATAAAGCCTTAAAATTAACACCTTTAGTTGAAGCATTATTAACTTTAAAAATTAAAGGTTCCATTTTTAATGCACTATCAGTTGGTAAAATGTTACTTTCATTTAAACTAACTAAATTACCCGTAATTGAAATATTTTTATCATTACATATAGTCAACTTATACTTATCTAAAATATTCTTACTATTTCCAACATCAAAAGATGAAAAAACTATCAATGCAACTATAACAATAACAATCATCATAAAACAAACTGTAATAAACATAGCCTTTTTCTCATTAGCCTTTATTTTTTTTATTGTATAGGAGATATTATTTCTATTATTTTTTTTAATATCCGATATTTTTAAATCTTTTAAAGTATCTTTCTTTTTCAATAGTCTTCACCTACTTTAAAACTAGTATATCATTTTAAATAAAATTTAAAAAGTACATTTTAAAAATTAAAAAAAAATTACTCTAAAAGTAATTTTTATGGATTTAATCTATTTGGTCCTCTAAATAGAAATTGTGTTTCTTTTACGCTTGGTATTCCTAATAATAACATTGTTAATCTATCAATACCAATTCCAAAACCACCATGTGGAGGACAGCCATATTTAAAGAAATCTAAATAAAATTTAACATCTTCTCCTAATCCTTTTTCTTTAGCAGCCGCAACTATTTTCTCATAACGATGTTCTCTTTGCGCTCCAGTAGTAATCTCAACACCTCTCCAAATTAAATCATAACCTAATAGTCTACCATTTTCATCTCGCATATGATAAAAAGCTCTCTTATCTGCAGGATAATCCGTAACAAATAAAAATTCATGATTAAATTTATCTTTTGCCAACTTATAGCAAAGCTTTTCAGCTTCCGTAGTTAAATCTGTTTTTTCTATAGCTGCAACTTTATATCCATATCTTTCTTCTAATTCCTTATATACATCAGCTAATTTCATAATTGGAAAAGGTAATTTTGGTACTTCTAAATCTATTTTAAATAAGTCTTTTATTTTATCTTTATATATTTCGCTTGTTTTCTCAAGGGCATAAGTAAGCATTTCAGCTTCTAAATTCATAACATCATAAAAATCATTAATATAACTAAATTCAACATCAAAACTTGTAAATTCAGTAGCATGCCTACTAGTATTAGAATTTTCTGCTCTAAAGCAAGGGGCAACTTCGAAGAAATTACCAAAGCCACTAGCCATTGCCATTTGCTTATAAAATTGAGGAGATTGGGCTAAATAGGCTATTCTATCAAAATATTTTACTTCAAAAACATCAGCTCCACTTTCACTAGCTGCTCCAATAAATTTTGGAGTATGAATTTCTACGAAATCATGATTATATAAATATTCTCGCATATATCTAACTAGGGTTGATTGAATTCTAAATATCATGGCATTTTGTTCATTTCTTAAATCAATAAAACGATAATCTAAGCGAGTATCTAAATTAACATTAGCTAAGTCTTTATAATTAAAAGGTAATTCTTCTAGACTCTTACTTGTAACTGTAATTTTTGAAGGTATAATTTCCATTCCATTTAATTTAACTTTAGGAGCTTCAAGAACTTTACCAGTTATTTTAACTGTACTATCTATTGTTAAATTATTTACTATCTCTATTAATTCTTTATTAGCTTCTTCACTTTTTTCAATGGTAATTTGCACTTTACCAGTTTCATCTCTTAAAATGATAAAAGCCACCCATTGCAAATTCCTAATATTATCAATAAAACCACTTATTTCAATTTCTTTATCATAATAAGTAGCTAAATCACATACTCTTATACGTTTCATACTTCCTCCTTATGATGTCCTTCACAGCAACAATTACCACTACAATCATCACAATGACATCCATCTTCTTCTGTTTCAAAATCTTCTGTACTATTTATTTTTTCTTCTAAATAATAAATAATAGCATCCAAACTAATTGTTTCTTCTTCTTTTGTTTTATTATTTTTAAGTTTTATTTCATTGTTATTTAAATCATCACTATTTAAAACAGCTAGATACTTAGCATTTAATCGATCTGCTTGTTTAAATTGAGCTTTAAGTCCACGACCCAGATATTCTGTATCTACTATAAATCCTGCCATTCGTAATTCTTGAGCTAAATATAGGGCATATTTTTTTTCTTCTTCATTAACATATAGTAAAAACAAATCAATATCATCAACAATAGGTAATTTAACTTTTTCTAGTTCTAAAGCTAAAGCTAATCGGCCTATTCCTGAGGCAAAACCTATACATGGAGTTTCTGGCCCCTCTAATTGACTACAAAGACCATTATATCTACCACCAGCTCCTAAAACATTATTAGAACCAAAGCCATTAACTTTAGCTTCAATTTCAAATACTGTATGATTATAATAATCTAGCCCTCTTACTATATTAGGATTAATTTCATATTTAATTCCTAAGATATCTAAATATTCTTGAACTCTTTCAAATCTAGTCCTACTTTCATCATTTAAATAATCTAGTGTTTTAGGGGCATTTTTTAATAATTCCTTATCTTTATCAACTTTACAATCTAATATTCTAAGAGGATTTTTTTGAAGGCGTTCTTGGCAATCTTCACATAAATCTTTAATATGTGGTTTAAAATATTTTATTAATTCTTCTCGATATTTTAAACGGGAAGTATTATCACCTAAAGAATTAATATTAACTTTAATTTCTTTTAGGCCTAACATTTTATATATATTAACAGCTAAAGAAATAATTTCTGCATCACTTAAAGGATCATCACTACCTAAAATTTCTGCTCCAAATTGAGTTAATTCGCGATCTCTTCCAGCTTGTGGTCTCTCATAGCGATACATTGTACCATTATAATAAACTTTTATTGGTTGAGCTGGATTACCATACATTTTATTTTCAATATAACTTCTAACAACCCCTGCTGTACCTTCAGGACGTAAAGTAATACTTCTTCCTCCTCTATCAACAAAGTCATATGTTTCTTTAGTTACAATATCGGTACTTTCTCCAATACCCCTATGAAAAAGATCTGTTGCTTCTATAATCGGTGTTCTAATATAATTATAATTATATTTTTCCATAGTAGCATCAACAATACTATCAATAAATTTCCAAACTTTAGCTTCTCTTCCAATTAAATCAGTACATCCTTTTTGTTTTGTTATCATAAAATTCTCCTTCTCTTAATACTTAAAAAAATAAAAAAGTGGCACTACCTAAGGACGAAATTTCTTCGTGGTGCCACCTTATTTTATACTCTAAACTTTTATCGAAGTTACCCGTTCTTTCATTTTAGGGTGTCTTTCTATTTATCTAGTTAAATATTTTCACCAACCATATTCTCTCTACTAAACTTTAATAAATATACTCTTCCCATAAAAGATAATTTTATTATATATTACTTTTTACAAATAAACAATTATTTTTTATAACTATTTCTCTAACTCAATAGTAACTGGTCCAAGATTAACAAGGCTTACTTCCATATCAGCCCCAAAAACTCCTGTTTCTACTTTAAGATATTTTTCAAGTTCTTTATTGAACTCTTCATAATATTTAATAGCTTCTTCATTTTTCATAGCTTTTGTATAACTAGGTCTATTACCTTTTTTACAATCAGCATATAAAGTAAATTGGGATATAGATAAAATATCTCCACCATAATCTAAAATGCTTTTATTCATAACATCATTATCATCAGGAAATATTCTTAAGTTTACTATTTTTCTTACCATATACTCAATAGTTTCTTTAGTATCCCCAGCAGTAAAACCTACTAATAATACTAACCCTCCATCAATCTTTCCTACAACAGAGTTATTAACCCTAACTTGCGCTTTGCCACTTCTTTGTACTACAACTTTCATCGCATAATCCTTTCAACTTTTTCAATATAAGCATTTTTATTAAGTGCTAAACATAACTTATTAAATTGCTCAAGACCAAATACATAACAATTAACTTCATAAATAATTTTTTCAGTTTTATCAATAGCTTTAATAGAATCAACATTTACATTCTGCATAGAAATGGCCTGAATTAAATCTAACATATGATTTTCATTAGAATCAGTATAAACTAAAATAATTACCATATATCTTTTATTTAACTCATTCTCATTCCATTTAACTTCTAAAGTTCTATCTTCAAGCATCTCCAAATTATGACAACTAATCCTATGAACAGTAATACCATTACCTTTGGTTATATACCCAATAATAGGATCTCCATATATTGGATTACAACAATTGGCCAAATTTACTTTTACTTTATCAATTCCATCAACTATTATATCTGTATCAGTTATATTTTCTACTTTAACAACTTTTGGTTTAATATCTTCCTCAGTTTTACATATTACATTAATAACACTATTAACACTATTTTTTCCATTACCAATAGTTAGATATATTTCTTCTAAATTATCTATTTTTAGAACTTCACAGATTTTTTTAATATTTTCATCACTTAAAAACTCAGCAAATGAAAGTTTACGTTTTCTTAATTCTTTTTCTAAAGAATATTTACCTCTTTCTATATAAATCTCTCTATCATTTTTAGTAAAGAAATTTTTAATTTTATTTTTAGTTTGAGTAGATTTAACCATTTTAAGCCATTCTTTTGATGGTTTGGAATTCTTATTAGTATTAATTTTAACAATATCATTATCTTTTAATTCATAATTTAAGGGAACAATACTATTATTAACTATAGCCCCTACAGTTGTTTCACCAACCTTTGTATGAATTTTATAGGCAAAATCCAAAGGAGTAGCTCCTTTAGGTAATTCCATAACATCCCCTTTAGGAGTAAAAACATAAATATTATTATTAAGAACTTCATCTTTAACACTATTAACAAAATCTTCACTACTTAATCCATCATGGCTTAAATCAATGATTGATTTAAAGAATTGTAATTTTTGTTGAGTTGTAGATTGTAAATTTGCCGCAACAGTTGAACCGCCATTTTCCTTATAGGCCCAATGAGAAGCAATTCCATTTTCAGCTATTTCATCCATATCATAAGTTCTTATTTGAATTTCAAATAAATACCCATCAATACCAAAAACAGTTGTATGTAAAGATTGATACATATTTGGTTTTGGCATAGCTATATAATCTTTAAATCTCTTAGGTAAAGGTCTAAATTTAGAATGAATAATTCCTAAAGCTAAATAACATTCTTGTTCTGTATTAACCAATATTCTTAAAGCTAATAAATCATAAATATCACTAAATTTCTTTCCTTTATTAAGTTTATTATAAATACTATAAATACTTTTAGCTCTTCCTTTTATTTCATGAGGAATATTATGTAAATTCAAAAGATCAGAAACATCTCTTTGCATATCAAAGACAGTCTTATCTCTTTCCAGTTTTGTCTTATTTAATTTTTCAGCAATATCATAAAATACATCAGGTTTTAAATATCTCAATGATAAATCTTCTAATTCACTTTTTATTTTATGAATTCCTAAATGATGCGCAATTGGTGCTAATATTTCTAAAGCTTCTTTAGCCTTTATAATTTGTCTATCTTTAGGAATTGCCCATAATGTACGCATATTATGAAGACGATCAGCCAATTTTATAATTATAACTCGTACATCTTCACTCATTCCCACAATTATTTTTTTATAATATTCAATCAAATATTCATTTTCTGTAGAAAAATGAATTTTACTTAGTTTAGTAACATTTTGTACTAATTTTGTAATATTTTTACCAAACTCTGTTTCCATCTCTTCAAAAGTACAATCACAATCTTCTAAGACATCATGCATAAACCCTGCAGAGATAGTTTCATAATCAGCATAAATAGTTGTAAGAATCATAGCTACATTCATAGGATGATAAATATATTTTTCACCCGATTTACGAAATTGTCCTTCATGCTTAATCTTCGCAAAATTATAAGCTTTCTCAATTATCTTTAGTTGGTCTGTATCACTTATATATTTTTTTACTTTTTCAAGAATGTCTTCAAAAGTTATATCTTTGATATCTTTAGCCAAAGGACTCATCTCCCCTCACTTAACAATTTATTCCTTTTATTTTTTTCTCCTCAAATTCATCAGTATAAATTTTTTTAACTTTTTTTGGTTTACCAATATTTTTCTTTTCAAGTAATATAAATAACGTTGTGGCTATAAAGATTGAAGAATAAGTACCACAAATAAGCCCAAATAACATGGCTAAATTAAATGTAAGAATTTCATTTGAACCTAAGAATATTAAAGCTAATACTGGTAATATTGTTGTTATGGAAGTATACATAGATCTACCAAAAGTTTGTCTAATACTTAAATTGCATATTTCTTCAAATAAATCTTTAGTCATTTTTTTATTATCTTCTACAGAAAGATTTTCTCTAATTCTATCAAAAGTTACAATTGTATCATTAATAGAATAACCAATAATTGCTAAAATTGCCGCAATGAACATTGATGAAATTTCTAATCTAAAGATTGTAAATAGAGCAAAAATCATTAAAACATCATGTACTAAGGTAACAACTCCCGCAACAGCATAGCTTATCTTAAATCTAAATGAAACATAAACAATTATTCCCACTAAAGCAAGTAATACTGATAAAATAGCATTTTTTATTAATTCTTTTTTAACTATATTAGATACAACTCCAATATTTACTTTTGCATCATATTTATCTTCAAAATAATTACTAACTTTTTTTACTTCTTCCCCATCTAAAGCTTTATCAACACGAGCACTTAACTCTTCATCTGTTTGTGAAATATTACTACTTTTTAAATCTAACTTTTTTAAATCATTTGCAAAAGCTTTTTTCGAAAGATTATCTTCAGTAGCAATAGTTATCTCTGTACCTGCTTTATAATCAATTCCTAAATTAAAGCCTTTAAAAGCAAATACCAAAGCTCCTATAACTATTATTATTATAGATATAAGTACACATAAACTTTTTCGTTTTAAGAAATTAACATTTTTAAAAGGAACTACTTTTATTTCTTCATTTTTATTAAGATCAGGAATATCTTCACTCTTAACTTTAATAAAGAAATTTACTTTATCATTAAAATAATTTGTTTTTATAAATAATTTTAATAAAATTCTTGTTAAAAATACCATTGTAAACATAGTTACAATAATAGTAATAATTAACATAGTAGCAAATCCTTTAATACTTGATTCACCAAAAATAAACATAATTATTGCTACTATCAAGGTAGTAAGATTAGCATCAACTATGGAACTAATACTAGATTTTGAACCTTCTTTAAAAGCAATAGGCAAACTTCTACCTTTATATAATTCATCCTTAATTCTCGCAAAAGTAATAACACTAGAATCTACTGCCATTCCAATTCCTAAAACTAAAGCGGCAATTCCAGGAAGGGTTAATACTCCCCCTACAACCCAGAAGATAGCAAATACTAAAAAGGCATAAGTAATCATAGCAATTGAGGCAATAAATCCTGCAAAATGATAAACATAAATTAATAATAAAATGATGAGAATTATTCCAATTATTCCAGCAATTAATGTTTTTTGTAAGGTATTATCTCCAAAACTTGCTCCTACTGTTTGAGAAGAAATTTCCGTTAATTTACTTGGTAAAGATCCACTATTAATTAAATCTACTAAGTTACTAACTTCATCTTCAGTAAAATTTCCCTGAATAATTACATCACTAGCAAATCCTTGAGATACACTTGCAGCACTTAAACAATTAGATTCACTTGTCCCACAAAGATTACCTTCTTTAGCATAACTATCTACCATAGAATTATAATCTAGCCATATAACAAGTAAATTATTCTCATAATCTTTAACTTTATTTGTCACATCATAAAATTTATCTTTATCTTTAACACTTAAAGCAACTGCTGGATTTCCTGCAGAATCTTGTCCAATCTTTGCTCCTCCAGCTTTCAATACATCACTACTCATTAATAAATTATCATCAGTATCTCTAAATGATAAAGTAGCAACTGTAGATAATTGACTACGTGCTTCATCTGGATCAGTAACACCTGCTAACTTAACACGTATTTTATCATTACCTTCTAAAATAATTTCTGGTTCACTAACCCCTAAACTATCTATTCTTTTACTTAATGTTTTATAAGTAGCTGTTAATTTTTCATTTGTCATTTTAGACCCATCTATAGATTCTACCTTATATAAAACTTCAAACCCACCTTGTAAATCTAATCCAAATTTTAAATTTTTAAAAAGTGGTACACATATTAGACATAAAACTCCTACTAGTAAAACTAAAATTGTACTTGTAATAATAACTCGTTTTTTGCCAGTTCTTTTCTTTTTCATATAAATCACCTCATATTACTTCTAAATTATTATCATGATATTGTTCTCTTCTACTCTTACTAATTTTTCCTCTTATATGCTCTGCAATAGCTTGCAAATCAACATGCATTATATCATTAACAATATCTGAAAGCATTAAATTTTTGCCATTAATCCATTTTTCTTGAATTAAATAATTCCAAATATCAATGTCTTTAATATAACTATGCCCAAGCCGGTGAAATTCAACCTCTTTAGCTCTAAGTGCTGGTCTAACTCTTTTAAAAAGTTCCTCTTTAGTTGAAAATTCATAATTCATAAAAGATCACATCCCTAATAAAAGAACTACCCATATTATAACTAAATTTTTCATAATTTTAAAGTATATTAAAGAAAAAAATTACTAAAAAAGTAATTTTTAATCAAAATTTATCATTTTTTTTAGCCCGAGGAAAACTATCATAATAAACTTCTTTCAATCTATCAGTCGTAACATGAGTATATATTTGAGTTGCTTTAATACTTTCATGACCTAATAATTTCTGTACCGTAAGCAAATCACAACCTTCATTTAATAAATGTGTAGCAAAAGAATGTCTAATCATATGAGGTGATATATTTTTATTTATACTTGTCTTTTTAATTAATTGATCAAGGATATACCGAATTCCTCTTTCTGTTAAAACTCCTCCCTTTTTATTTAAAAATAAAAACTCACTTTTCAAAATATTTAATCTATGATACCCATCATTTAAATATCTTTCTAAAGCCTCAGCACAATAATCTCCATAAGATACAAAGCGTTCTTTATTACCTTTGCCAAGAATTAAAATATTTTTTTCTGTTAAATTTATATCTTTAACTTTAATGCCTACTAATTCTCCAACTCTAACTCCTGTTGCATATAACATTTCTAAAATTAATAAATCTCTTTGTCCTAAAGGAGTAACTTTTGAAGGAACTAAAAACAACTCTTCTAATTCATTATATAAAAAATACCTAGGTAATTTAGTTTGCTTTTTAGGTCCTTTTACTAAAGTAAAAAGATTATTCTTAACAATATTTTCATTCGCCAAATATTTATAAAAACTCCTAAGCGAACTAAGTTTTCTATCAATTGAGGAATTATTATCTTTTTTTTCATCTTTTAAAAACATCAAATAAAATCTTATATCACTATATTCAATATCTTTATAATTCAAATTTTCTCTTTGCAAATACTCTAAAAACTCCAATATAT
Source organism: uncultured Bacilli bacterium (assembly GCA_947630105.1). Classification (GTDB taxonomy): domain Bacteria; phylum Bacillota_I; class Bacilli_A; order RF39; family UBA660; genus CANRGD01. Next base: position 9,886 of record CANRGD010000024.1, read on the forward strand.
CATTCTTATAATTTTCTAAAGTATAAGTAGAATAATTTTTTTGAAATTTTAAATAATCTATATATTCATCAATAGTTTTGTCCATTTTTATACACCTTTTTATATATTTCTTCTAACTCAATGGTACCTTTATCTTGTAATTCTAAATATAAATCAATATCTTCTTCATTAAAATTATTTTTTTTAGGAAGATTATCTTTATTTTTTAAATATTCATTAAATAAGTTACACCACAAAAGACAATCATTAACTAATTTATCATCACTTACTAACTTATCTAAAATATTATTATAATATCTATTAATATCTTCTTTAAGAATAACTTTTCTTAAAAAATTACTTTCTGATTGATAAAAATAAATATGATATATTAATAAAAATATTTCGTAAAGTAATGGTTTATTTATTAATGTTTTTAATTTTTCTAGATTTCCAATAGTTATATTATTAAAAAAATTATTATTAATATTAACATTTTTTTCTGTATTAAAAATAAAAAGTGTCACTGGTAAACTTTCAAAGGTTTTCATAATATAACTTATATTTTCTTCTTTAGTAAATTCTTTTTTAGGTAAAAATAAATCCCCATTAAAAGTAGTATCACTTTCTAATGAAATAGAATCAAACAAAGAAAGTTGTCCTTCTATATAATTACTATCAGTTTTATTAATTATTTCATTTTTATAAACCATCCTTCCTGCTGTCAAACTAGCTAAATTAGTTAAATAACTTTTAAACACATTGGTCGTATTTAAATCATTATATTGATTAACAAGAGCAATTATATTTCTCATTAGAGGATAAGATTCTTTTATCCAACCACCATTAAACTTTTTTATTTTAGACATATCCACATTAGTATTATAACTTAAATAATTTGTAAATTTAGAATATAAAGGAGTAATATCAGATAAAACAATTTCTCTTAATCTACGATTATTTTTATATTTTTCAAAAAAATCATCATAGATAAAATCTATATCTTTTTGAACATCTAACGTACTTAACCCTAAATTCTTTTTAGCAACTCTTTGTAAACAAGCAATTCTTTGTTCTTGATAAGGATTAAAAATAACTTCGTAAAAGTTTAATTTTTTTTCATTTTTCTTTTTAGCAATAAAAATATCTACATTTTTACTATTTATTTTTCTTTTTTTAATTAAATCAGCAATCAATTCCTCTTTATTTTTAAATTGACTTGTATATAAATCTATTTCTTCCAAAGTTTTAACTCTATTAGTATTTTCATCATCAAAATTTATTATTTTTATTAAATTTTTATCTAAATATCTCACTACCAAAAAAGAATTTTTTTTACTTACCATTTTAACCCTCCTAAAAAAACTTTTTTACCCATCTTTCTACATAATTTTAACATAACAATATATTTATATTCAATAAAAATACAAGAATATCTTTACTCTTTAATTCTTGTATTTTTTAAAATAATATTCCGTTTTCCACAAACTTTATTTAATATCTTTTTCATAATCACAGTCACTGCATTTAACTATATTATTTTTTTCAATTAGATATTTACCACATTTTGGACATTTTTCAGGAAGTGGTTTATCCCAAGAAGCAAATTTACATTTAGGATAATTATTGCATCCATAGAAAACTTTTCCTTTTCTCGTTTTCTTTTCAATAATTTTACCATCACATAAAGGACAATTCATTATCTCTACTACTTGCTTTTCTTCTTTTTTAATATATTTACAATCTGGATAATTTGAACATGCAACAAATTCTCCATATTTTCCTTTTCTTATGACTAAGGGATTGCCACATTCAGGACAATTTTCTCCTATTTCAGTAGGAGCTTTTTTCTCCATATCCGTAAATGCATCTTTAACTCTTACCTCAAATAAATCATAAAACTTTGCTAAAACATCATTCCAAATAATTTTTCCATCAGCAATTTCATCTAATTCATTTTCCATATCCCTTGTATACTCAACATTTATTAAATCACTGAAAAATTCTTGTAACTTGTCTGTTGTTTCAATACCAATTTGAGTAGGCTTAAATTTCTTATCCTCAATTTCAACATAATTTCTTTCCCTAATAGTATCTATAATCTTAGCATAAGTAGAAGGTCTTCCAATACCTAGTTCTTCCATTTCTTTAATCAATTTAGCTTCACTATATCTACTAGGTGGTTTTGTAAAATGTTGAGAACAATCTACATTATTAGTAATAGCTGTTTGTTTATCTCCAATTTCTGGTAATATCTTATCTTCCCTAGCTTCATAATCTTTATAAACTTTTAAATATCCATCAAATATTAATATCTGTCCAGTAGTTTTAAATTTATAGTCATTATTATCAAAAATTATTGTTGTTTGATTAACCTTTGCATCAGCCATTAAAGAAGCTAATGTTCTTTTATAAATTAAACTATATAATTTAAATTCATCAGCAGATAAATATTTCTTTACTTTTGTAGGTTCTCTTAATACACTAGTAGGTCTAATAGCTTCATGAGCATCTTGTACATTTTCTGTATTTTTAGCTTTTTTCAAATAACCTTTATATTCTTTACCATAATTTTTATCTATAAAATTTAAGGCTGATTTTACAAATTCATCAGATAACCTAATTGAATCTGTTCTCATATAAGTTATTAATCCTACAGTTTCCTCACCTAAATCAATACCTTCATATAATTTTTGAGCTATACTCATAGTTTTTTTAGCAGGAAACCCCAATTTAGTAGAAGCTTCTTGTTGTAAAGTAGAAGTTATAAAAGGAAGCTTACTTTTCTTAGCTTTTTCCTTTTTTTCAATACTTTCTACTACATAATTAGGAGATAACGCTTCTAATACTTTATTTGCTTCAGTCTCATTTTTTAATTCTATATCTTCACTCTTATATTTAAAAAGTACTGCCTCATAATCTGGAAAAATTGCCGTTATAGTCCAATATTCTTCTGGTTTAAAAGCCTCAATCTCTCTTTCTCTATCCACTATTAATTTTAATGCTACACTTTGAACTCTCCCTGCACTCTTAGCCCCTATTTTACTTTGCAAAAGTTTAGATAATCTAAATCCAATAATACGATCTAAAATTCTTCTTGTTTCTTGGCTTTTTACTAAATTATTATCAATAACTGTAGGATGTTTAATAGCCTCTATCACTTTATCTTTTGTAATTTCATTAAATAAAACTCTTTTATACTTTTTATCGCTTATTCCTAAGGCATCTTTTAAATGCCATGCAATAGCTTCACCTTCACGATCAGGATCACTTGCTAAATAAATTAAGCTGCTATCTTTAACATCTCTTTTTAATTCTTTTATAATATTTCCTTTACCTTTAATCGCTACATAATTAGGTTTAAACCCATTATCAACATCGACCCCTAATCCGTATTTACCTGAAGTTGCTAAATCTCTAATATGTCCCTTAGAAGAAACAACTTTATAGTCACTTCCTAAATATTTTTCTATAGTTTTACTTTTACTTGGACTTTCAACTATTACTAAATTCTTTGTCATCTATAATTCCTCCATATTAGTATTCTTTATATGATTATACACAAATTAAATTTTTTTACTACTTTTTTTATTTAATTTGTCAATAAAGTTAATAGCATCTTCACAATCAACTAAAAAAGTTGAATTTTTTATAGATATCTCCAATAAATATAAATAATTACCTAAAATAATTTTTCCTATAACATTAGCAATTTTCCTTTCATATAATGTATCTTCATCAACGTCTTCAACAACAAACATTTTAAAAATAATTTCATCAAATGTTTTTTTATCTATATTATATTTTTCAGCTAAATACATATATATTTTTTCTATATTATGCTTTACTACTTCTTTTATTTGCTCACTATTTGGTTTATTATCTACTATTTTTTTCTTAACTTCATAATTAATATATTCATATTGATATTGATTATATACCCCAAAAAACAATCCCATTATTAAACTAAAATCTAAAAAATTAGATTCTTCACATAATAAAGCCTTCATTACTTCTTTATCAAAATTACATTTATTATCACTACATTTTATAATTTCTATTAAATTTAATTCTTTTGTTGCTTTAGCATCTAATAATAAAGGTGATACTTTTAATAAGTTAGCCTTTTTAGCATATAACCTCTTAATTATATTATTATTTAATTTATTAAACATACTCAGTTTATTTCACTTCTTCCATTAAATATTCTTTTACAGGGCCATAAGATTTACGATGCTCATTAATTATACCATATGTTTTAATTGCCTCCAAATGCTTTTTTGTGGGATATCCTTTATTTTCTTTAAAATCATACATTGGATATTTTTTATCAAGTTCATACATCATATTATCTCTAGTAACTTTAGCAATAACACTAGCTGCACTAATAGTAATACTTTTATAATCTCCCTTAATTATTGAAGTCGTAGGTATGTTTACATCTAAAGGCATAGCATCAATTAAAATATGCTCTATTTTACATTCCTTCAAACATTCTTTAATTGCCATTTTCATAGCCAATTTAGTAGCTTCATAAATATTTATTTCATCTATTTTTCTTTCATCAATAATTCCAATTCCAATACCCAATGCTTGTTTTTTTATCTCCTCATAAAAATAATTTCTTTTATTTTCTGATAGTTTTTTAGAATCAGTTAATCCTTTTAATTTAAAACTTTCCGGTAACACACAACACGCAGCAACCACTGGACCTACTAAAGGTCCTCTCCCCACTTCATCAACTCCAGCAATAAACTTAATATTTTTTTCTCTTAGCTTTTTTTCAAACCAATAAAAATCATTATTAGAACATAAAGTCATTTCCATTTCATTAAGTAACTTTTTATTTTTCCTTCTTTCATTCATCAAAAGAAAATCATAGCACCCATCTAAATCCAAAACAAAATAACCTTTAATATTTAAACATCTTCTCTTTTCATAAACTCCTACTACAACTTCTACATTTTTGAAAAACTTGCAGTCATTACCAAAAATTCCAATTTTATATTCCCAATTAATTTTATTAAAATTATTTAGAGTTGTACTTAATAATATAATATTGGTATCTTCTTTAAGTCCATGAAGTACTAAAGCTGCTTCTCCAATTATAATAAATGCATTTTTATCAATTGCCAACTCATCTAAAATATTTAAAATTTCATTTTTTTTCATTACTTACCACTCTATCAAATGTTAAATTTCCAAAATATCCATTTTTTAAATCATTAATTATAATATTAGAAACTTTTTCATAATCTGCTATACCGCCTTTAGATATAGCACCTCTCTTTTTAGCAATTATATCATATTCTTCCACCATATCTTCAGTTAATTTACAAATACCATATCGCTCTTTTAATTTTTCTGGATATAATGTAGCTAATTTTTTAAGTATAAAAAATGCTATAGCATCACTATTCAATATTTCTTCTTTTATCGAAGAAAAACTAGCTAAAATATGTGCAGCTTCTTGATTTTCTAACTTTGGCCACAAAATACCTGGAGAATCCAGTAATTCAATATCTTTATTTACTCTAATCCAATTTAAATTTTTTGTTACCCCCGGCCTATTACCAACACTAGCTGATTTTTTACCAACCAATCTATTAATCAATGTACTCTTACCAACATTAGGAACACCAATAATTAAAACTCTAGCAGCTCTAGCTTTCAACCCCATGTTTTGTCTTTTTTTATTAATATCATTCATAATATTATTAGTAATTTCCAATAATTTATCAACATTATTACCCTTTATCAAATCTACACAAATTACCTTATAACCTAATTTTTCATAATAATTACAAATTTTATCAGTCTCTTTTTTATCACATAAGTCATATTTAGTAACAACTAATATTTTAGGTTTATTTTTAATTAAATCATCTATATCAATTATTTTTGAAGATAAAGGCATTCTCCCATCAATTACTTCAAAAATAATATCTATTAAATTTAACTTTTCAGCAATTTCACGTTTTGTCTTTGCCATATGACCAGGATACCAGTTAATTCCGACTTTAGTTAATTTTTCTTCATTTGACATTTTAATCACTACCTTTTTCATTTAATAATTTAATTTTTTCTGCATTATTTAGAATATCT
>CANRGD010000025.1 GCA_947630105.1 uncultured Bacilli bacterium
ATAAGAAAATAAAAGTTTTGTGTATTTTTTTATGGAGGTACTATAATGGAAAGAGACAGAAAAGGAAGAATAATAGCTGTAACATCAATGCTAGTAGCAGTTATAGTATTAACAATCGCCTATGCTGTATTTTCAAAAAACTTAAATATTCAAAATATGTCTGCCACAGTTAATGGTAATGCAGCAAACTTTAGTGTTAAGTTTTCTAATTCATCCACAAAAATTGATGAGTCTGATGTAGTACCTGAAGGTACAATGGGAAAAATTGGATTAGATGCCCATATAGATAATAGTGGAGTAAATCCTAAATTAACTAATTTAAGTATGGAAATTACAAGATTAGATGAAGATGGAATATATGATCAAAATTATCCTCTTTTTATTTTAAATGATGGAGCGTTTGATGCTTATTTAAAAAGTATTAAAATTGCTAATGTTTCAGGTTATGATAAACCAATAGTCTGTCTACCAAAGGAGGGAACTTCTAAAGAATTAGTAGATAAAGCTTGTAAAGCAATGACTTTAGGTGTTTCTATTAATACTGATACACGTATTAGTGTTACATCAGAAGGAGTAACACATGGAGGAGATGGGCTTGCTAATCAGTCAGGTAATTATACAGGAATAACGGGTATGAAATTACTTAAAAATTTTGCTAATTATCATAAAATAGAAATATGGTTTTGGTGGACCAATGATTTAATTTCAGCTGATGGACCATATGAAATAAAAATAGGAGATATAACAGTCGAATATAGTACTCAAGATGTATGATTTAAGTATATAAGTTTTATATACTTATTTTTTTATGTTATACTTATATTAAGTAAATTTTTTATATGGGGGATTATATGAGTAAGACAATAAAACTTAGTGAAGAAGAAAAATTAAAAATTAATTTAATAGTAGAGAATATTGAAAATGTTAATAATGTCCTAGAATTGGAAAAATTAATTCAAAGTACCATAACATTAAATGATTTATCTAATGCTTATAAAAAGGTGTTAGGGTATATTAAAAACTGTATTTCAGAAGAAAGATATTTTTTTAAAATTGGTGATTTAGAAAAAATTTCTATACAACATGAAAAAAAGTTACGATTAAAGATTTTACTTGGAAAACTTAAGTTTATGAAACAACAATTGACAAGTCAAATTAATTTAAAAGAAAAAAATGTTGGAGTTCAAACTAATTTAAAAAGTATAATTATTAGTAATATTAAAGCATTGGATTATTTTTATTCTTTAGAAGATAAAGAGTTATTTTTACGATATTTACAAACAGAAGATTATGAAAGTAGAATACAAATTCTTGAAAAATTGAGACAGTTATATTTAACTATTACTATTAATAATTATAGATTAAAAAAAGAGACTTTTTTTGAAATAAGTTCTATATTAATGAAAGAAAACTTTATTAAACCTAAAAGCAAAAAGAATAAAAAAGCGATAAAGAAACTTTTACTTAAAGAAGAGTACAAGCAGTTAAAAGATAGGTTTGAAGAAATAAAACTTTCTTATCGTAAAAGTAAGCTTTTTTTAAAAGAAGTTGAACGATTATTAGCTTTAGAAAAAAGTGAATATGCTAATTCTATACCTAAAAAATTTTATGATGATGAAGAAATAGATTATTCTAATTATTTTAGTGCTGATATTTCTTTTGCTGAGGAGTATGCTCTTCGTTTAAGAGATATTAAAACGGGAAGATATATACGGAAATATGGATTAGGCTTAACTTTTATTCCTAAAGAATTAGAAAATCTATTTTCTAAAATGGAAACACTTGAAGAAGATGATTTATTACAGTTAGCAACATTAGGTAAAGATGTAGCTTTATTTACTCTTAAAACTTTAAAATATGGAAAAAATCCTTATGATGATTTAGAAAGAGAATTTTTAAAGAAAATAATAGATAGATTTAATAAGCTAATTCCTGAAGAAAAATATTCTTTTAAAAATGATACTTCAGTATATTATTCTATAATGGAACAATTAATAGATGATGACAGTAACTTTTTATATATAAAAGATTTAATTGAAACTATTCCAAATTTTAAAGATGCTAAAAGAAATGATAAGCAACTTGATTTAATTTTAAATAATAAGAATGGACTTTATCATATTTTATTTTTATTAGAAGATAGATTTATTTATAATTATAAATTAATGTTAGTAAATCAAGGAATGGAATATATTAATCCTGACTTTTATAAAGAAGTTATTAAAATTTTTTTAAGAGCAGGGGCAAAGTTAGATTTAGAAGAGCAGCAATTATTTGATAAAAGATTGGAAGATTTTAAAAAATATTGTCAAAATAAGAAATATATATTAAGTGGAAAAGTTTGTGAGGACATAGAAGAAATTAAAAACTACAAAGTTGATAAAAAATTGGTTAATGAAAAAAAATTAAATGAAGAACTTAAATATTTTAATACTTCTAAATTAGAAGATGCTGTTTTGTCATATATACATGCTCATAAATGTGGGTATTTTTCAAAAGAGAATTGTTCTACATTTAGAATTAATGGTGTAAATAATTTTGATTTTTCTGTAGAAAAAAAAGATGACGGAAATATGCTTATAGGAATTCATTGTTTAGATACAAGTAAGTTAATTGAATTGAATAGTGAAATTGCTAAATATATATTACAAGGAAATAATATTATAGAAAATTTAAATAAAGAAAGAATATTTCCAGTAATTAGTTTTATTTATGAAATAGATAAAAATGGAGAAATTATTTCTGATTTAAAGATTGATTCAAGTTATTTTGTGCTTGATGAAATTTATGATAATACAGAAATTAATAAAATAGATGGATTTAATAAATTTTTAGAAAATTTAGGTAGTGCTAATAGTGATACAAAGGATGTTGAAAAAACAATTAAGGAAAAACTTAGTGAAGATATTGGTAATAAATTTGAAAAAGAAAAAATTCCTTTTATCTATAAAGTTGAAAGTGAATCTAGTGAAGAATTAATTGCTGATAATCATAATAAAATATGTTATTTATTAAGTAAAATAACAAAAGGTGAAGCTCATAAGATTTTTGATATTATAGATCAAACTAAGAGTATTTATTATTTGCCAGCAAATACTAAAAATGGAACAATAAGTGTAGATGGGGCTACTTTTGAAGGAATATATTTATTTAAAATACTTAATTTAATATTAAGAGGAAAATATAATATTGATATAGAACAAGAAAATTTATTTAAAAATATACAATTATTAAATAGTAAAGAGTATTTACCACAAAAAATACAAGAAGAAATAAATAAAAAATTAAAGACAGCAGTAAAAGAATATAAAAAAACTAGTTAATATTAAGTAAGGTAATATATTTACCTTCTTTTTTTATGATTTTTTCTTGTTCTAATTTTTTTATTTCTCGCATTAAATTTGATCTATCAACAGAAATATAATCAGCAATAGCTTTAATAGATGTTGTTATTTTAAAGACATTATACTCATTAACTCTTTTTTTTAAAAAAAATAAAAATTTTTCTCTGACAGTACGTTTAGAAAGAAGCTCTATTTTAGTATTTAATTCATTATTATCTTTTATTAATAGTTCAAATAAAAATAAAACTATATTATTATGAAAAGGACAATTCATAGAACAGTTTTTAAGAAGAGCATAATAATCAATAAATAATACTTCTGTTATATTACTGTTACTTTGAATATAAATTTCATCTTTAGAATCTTGATAGAAAAGATTAGAAAAAATATCATTTTCTTTTAATTCTCTTAAAATTAATTTATTCCCATCAATATCAGTTTTAATTATTGTGGAATTACCATAAATTATGAGACCTATTTGTTTTTTTAGACTATTATAATTTAAAATAAAATCATGATTATAAAATCTTTTATAATGAGCGTTTACACATTTTGACAAGTTTTCTTTAAAAATAGAAAAGTCATTATTAGAAGGATTAGTAAGCATAATTATCACCTCTTTAAAAAAATTATAACAAGTTTTATTTTTTGTTGCAAATGCAACAATAATTTTTTTAGAAAATGAGTTAAAATTTTAATAAAGATAGGAGTAAGTAGTATGACTAAGAATAAAGAAAAAGAAATAATGATTATTAAAAAAAATGGGAATTTAGAAAAATTTGATCCTAAAAGAGTGAAAAAAGCAATATGTGCTAGTGCGGAAAGAGTTATGGTTAATTTAACAGATGAAGCTATTCAAGAAGTTATAGAAAAAGTTAAAAAAATGCTTTTAACACAAACTAGTAATCCAACAGTAGAACAAGTGCATAGTTGTTGTGAGGCAGCATTAGAACAAGTTAATCCTTTAGCTGCTAAAAGTTATAGAGAGTATAGAGATTATAAAAAAGAAATTGTGCATATATTAGATAAAGTTTATAAGAAAGCTCAAGTAATTACTTATATTGGGGATAAAGAATGTGCTAATATGGATAGTGCATTGGTTACTACGCAAAGATGTTTGATTTATAATAGTTTAAATAAAGAATTATATAAAAAGTTTTTTTTGACTCCTGCAGAAATAGAGGCTTGTAAAGATGGGTATATTTATATTCATGATATGAGTGCAAGACGAGATACAATGAATTGTTGTTTATTTGATATGGCTAATGTTTTAAAAGATGGCTTTGAGATGAGTAATATTTGGTATACAGAACCTAAAACTTTAGGAACAGCCTTTAATGTAATGGGAGATGTTATTAATAATACAACAGCTATGCAATATGGAGGGTTTACAGTACCAGAAGTAGATTCAGTTTTGAAAAAATATGCTAAGATGAGTTATGATAAATATTATAAAGAATATTTAGCTATTAAAGGTAAAGAATTTACTAAAGAAGCAGAAGATTATGCTATGAAAAAAGTAGTAAGAGAATGTGAACAAGGATATCAGGGAATTGAATATAAACTAAATACTGTAAGTTCTAGTAGAGGAGATTATCCATTTGTAACATTTACTTTTGGAGTAGATAAAGATCCTTTTGCAGTGATGATTACTAAAACAATTTTAAATGTCCATAAAGGAGGACAGGGTAAAAAAGGCTTTAAAAGACCTACTTTATTTCCTAAATTAGTATTTTTATATGATAAGAATTTACATGGAAAAGGTGGCGAGCTTAGAGATAGTTTTTTATGTGCTATTGAGTGTAGTAAAAAGACAATGTATCCAGATTATTTGTCCTTAACTGGAGAAGGATATGTTCCTGAAATGTATAAGAAATATAAAAGAATTATTAGTCCTATGGGATGTCGTGCTTTTTTATCTCCTTGGTATGAAAGAGGAGGAATGAATCCTATAGATGAAAATGATAAACCTGTTTTTATCGGGAGATTTAATATAGGGGCTATTTCTTTACATTTACCAATGATCTTAGCTAAAGCTAGAGAAGAACAAAAAGATTTTTATGAAGTACTTGATTACTATTTAGAGATGATTAGAAAAATACATATTCGTACTTATAGATATTTAGCTAAAAGAAAAGCATCAACTAATCCTCTTGCCTATTGTCAGGGTGGATTTTATGGAGGACATTTACGCCCAGAAGAAGCTATTGAACCTATTTTAAAAGCAGCTACTGCGTCATTTGGAATAACGGCTTTAAATGAGTTGCAAGTTTTATATAATGGTAAAAGTATTGTGGAAGATGGAAATTTTGCATTAGATGTTATGAAATATATTAATAAAAAGACACAAGAGTTTAAAGAAGAAGATCATATTTTGTATGCAATATATGGAACTCCAGCTGAAAATTTATGCGGATTACAAATTAAACAATTTAGAAAAAAATATGGAATTGTGGAAGGCGTTAGTTCTAGAGAATATGTTTCAAATAGTTTTCATTGTGGTGTTTGGGAAGATATAAATGGTATTGAAAAACAAGATTTGGAAGATAGATTTTGGGAGTTGTTTAAAGGTGGACGTATTCAATATGTTAGATATAATTTAAGTTATAATACTAAAGCAATGCTAACATATGTAGAAAGAGCTATGGAAAAAGGCTTTTATGAAGGAGTAAATTTGTCACTTGCATATTGTAATAATTGTGGACATGAAGAACTAGATATGGATGTTTGTCCAAAATGTGGTAGTAGTGATTTAACAAAAATTGATCGAATGAATGGATATCTTTCTTATTCAAGAGTTCATGGTGATACGATGTTAAGTAATGCTAAGATGGTGGAAATTTCAGAAAGGAAGTCTATGTAATGCGATATCACAATATTACTAAAGCAGATATGCTTAATGGGGAAGGGCTTAGAGTAGTTTTGTGGACTAGTGGCTGTTCTCATCATTGTGCTGCATGCCAAAATCCTATTACATGGGATAAAAATGATGGGTTAGTTTTTGATGAGGCAGCTAAGGAAGAAATTTTTTGCGAATTAAAGAAGGATTGGTGTAGTGGAATAACTTTATCGGGAGGAGATCCATTATTTAAAGAAAATAGAAAAGATATTCGTAAATTAGTTACAGAAATAAGAGATGAATTTCCTGATAAAACTATTTGGTGTTATACAGGGTATACGTGGGAAGAGTTATTAAAAGAAATGGATGATGATGAGGATTTAGCTACTATTTTAAATAATATAGATGTATTATTAGATGGAAAGTTTGTCCTAAAACTAGCTTTAGAAAAATTACATTATGTAGGAAGTAGTAATCAATGTATAATTGATGTAAAAAAAAGTTTAGCGAAAAAGAAAAAGATTTTATACATAGATAATAGTAAAATAATTAAAGGAGAGAAAGTATGAGACAAAGAGGTTTTGAAATTGCTAAAGGATGGGAAGATAAGGGGATAAATTTACCTATTAGAAAGACAAAATATTCTGCTGCATATGATATTGAAGCAGCTGAAGATATTGTTATACCAAAGTATTATCCAGGAATTAAGCCAACACTTATTCCAACAGGATTAAAAGCATATTGTATGGAGGATGAATGCTTTTTATTATTAAATCGTAGTAGTGGTCCTAAAAAAGGGTTGATGCTTGCGAATGGGATAGGATTAGCAGATTCTGATTATTATGGAAATGAAGATAATGATGGACATTTTTTCTTTGCTTATTTTAACTGTAGTGATCATGATATTGAAATAAAAAAAGGTGATGCGATTGGGCAAATTATTTTTATAAAATATTTAACTGTAGATAATGATATTGCGGGAGGAAAAAGGACCGGAGGCTTTGGATCAACTGATATAAAAAAATAAAAAATCGAAAAAATCATTTTTTAAAAAAATGATTTTTTTTATTTTAGCAAAATACATTTTTGTTGAAAAATAAAGAAATTGATTATTTATTTTATTAAAAAAATCAAAAAAAGTGAAAAATCATTTTTTTAAAATGTCTATTTTTGTAATTTACTGTAAATCGAACAAAAAAATTTTTATCTCGTTTTCTTTGTATATCAACATAATATGAAATTTAGTAAAAAAAGTGGTATAAATTGGTATTGCTTTTTATAAAAATTGCTTTTAAAATTGAGATAGAAAGTTAGGAAGTAGAGGTTAAAAGTTATGGCAGAGGTAAATGAAATTTTAGAAGATTTAATAGTAATAAAAAGAAGTGGAAAGAAAGTAGATTTTGATGGTAAAAAAATTGCTTTAGCTATAAAGAAAGGTTTTGATAGTGTAGAAGTAGATGATGATGAAGAAGAAAAAGAAAAAAAATACACTAGTAAAGATGTTCAGAAAGTTTATCAAGCAGTTTTAAAAAGATTAGAAAAATTAGCAAAAACAGCTGATAAAATAAAAATTGAAGAAATTCAAGATTTAATAGAAGAAGAACTTTTAAATAAAGGGTATGCTGATGTTCATAAAAACTTTGCTGAGTATCGTGATAGAAGAAATGCTTCTCGTCAATCTTTCTTTGCTGATAAGAAAACTCATAAATTTTTAAAATCACTGGAAAATTTAGGACTTAAGTCAGCTAATGAAGAAGATGCTAAAAGAGAAAATGCTAATATTGACGGTAACTCTCCAATGGGAACAATGTTACAATACGGAGCTACAGTTTCAAAAGAATTTGCTAAAGCATATTTAATGAAACCAGAATATGCAAAAATGCATGATGAAGGTACAATTCATATTCATGATATGGACTTCTTAGCGATGGGGACTACAACTTGTTGTCAAATAGATTTATCAAGATTATTTAAAAATGGATTTGATACAGGTCATGGATATGTTAGACCACCTCAAGATATAAGTACTTATGGTTCGTTAGCAGCGATAGTTATTCAAGCTAATCAAAATGATCAACATGGTGGACAAGCAATACCAGCGTTAGATTATTATTTAGCTCCTGGTGTTTTAAAAACATTTAAAAAACAATTTAAACAGACAGTATATGATTTTTTAGATTTAGATGGATTTATTGAACATATTAATATAGATAGAATTATAAGAGAAATAGATAAATTAGAAAGTATTGAATTTGATATAAATTTACTTTCTGATTATCAAAAAGCCTCTAAAAGAGTTAAAGAGATTTTTGAAAAAAGTTATGAAAAGTCTTTACAAAAAACTGATAGAGCTACACAACAAGCAATGGAAGCATTTGTACATAATTTAAATACAATGCATTCAAGAGCTGGAGCTCAAGTACCATTCTCATCAGTTAACTTTGGTACAGATACATCACCAGAAGGAAGAATGGTCATTAAGAATTTCTTGTTATCAGTAGATAGAGGATTAGGTCATGGTGAAACTCCAATATTCCCAGTTTCTATCTTCAAAGTTAAAGAAGGAATTAACTATAATAAAGAAGATCCTAATTATGATTTATTTAGATTAGCATGTAAAGTATCAGCAAAAAGGCTTTTCCCTAATTTCTCATTTGTTGATGCTCCATTTAATTTGCAATACTATAAACCAGGAAATCCAGCTACAGAAATTGCGTATATGGGATGTCGTACAAGAGTAATTGCTGATGTTACAGCTCCAGATAATGAAGTCGTTGTTGGTAGAGGTAATTTGTCATGGACAACTATTAATTTACCAAGATTGGGAATTAAATATGGAATTGCTTTAAAGGAAAGAGATAAAGCAGATATTAAGGGATTCTATAAAGAATTAGAAGAACTTATGGAGACTGTTAAAGATCAACTTTTGGAAAGATTTGAAGTACAATGTAATAAAAGATGTTATAACTTTCCTTTCTTATTAGGACAAGGTGTTTGGACTAATGGAGAAAAATTAAAACCAACTGATCGACTTAGAAAAGTTTGGAAACATGGGTCACTTTCTATTGGTTTTATTGGACTAGCTGAATGTTTAAAAGCATTAACTGGAAAACATCATGGCGAAAGTGAAGAAAGTCAAAAATTAGGACTTGAAATTATTAAATTTATGCGTAAAAAATGTGATGAGTTTGTAGAAAGATATCATTTAAACTTTGCTTGTTTAGCTACACCAGCTGAAGGATTATCTGGTAGATTTACAGCTATAGATAAAGCAATATATGGAAAGATAAAAGGCGTTACAGATAGAGAATATTATACGAATTCTTTCCATGTACCTGTATATTATCGGACAAGTATTCATGATAAGTTATATACAGAAGCTCCTTATCATGAATTTACAAATGGAGGTCATATTTCTTACATTGAACTAGATGGAGATGCAGCTTCTAATGTTGATGCTTTTGAAAATGTTATTCATACAATGAAAGAAGCAGGAATTGGATATGGAGCAGTAAATCATCCAGTAGATAGAGATCCAGTATGTGGATATGTGGGGGTTATAAATGATGTATGTCCAGGATGTGGACGTAAAGAGTTTGAAGGTGTACCTATTGAAAAGGTAACATCTTTAGATAATAAATGTTGTGAATAAAAAGTTTAAGGAGGAAAAAATATGGAAAAAATAATTGGAGAAGGAAAAGGGTTCGAAAGAATAAGAAGAGTTACAGGTTATTTAGCAGGAGATGTTTCAAGATTTAACAATGGTAAAAGAGCTGAGGAAAGAGATCGTGTAAAACATACTGGATTAAATGAATTAAGAAAAAAAGAAGAATGCTGCAATGAAAATTAGATTAGCTGCAGACTTACAAGCTGATTCTATTGTAGATGGTGAAGGGATAAGGACAGTTATTTGGACACAAGGTTGTCCTCATAATTGTAAAGGATGTCATAATCCTGATACTCATGATTTTAATGGTGGCGCTTTGGTTGATGTTGAATATGTAATTGAGGAGTTACGTAATATTAAAAATCAAGATGGAATAACTTTATCGGGAGGAGATCCTGTTTGCCAAAGTGAAGCATGTGCTGTTATAGCTAAAGCAGCTCATGAAATGGGCTTAAATGTATGGTGCTATACAGGGTATACATATGAGTATATGCTTAAAAATCCTAAACACAAAGAATTACTTAAAAATATTGATGTCTTAGTTGATGGTAAATTTGTTTTAGAAGAGAAAAGCTATGACTTATATTTTAAAGGTTCTAGAAATCAAAGAATTATAGATGTACAGCAAAGTCTTTTAAAAGAAACAGTAGTTTTAGTTGAAAAATATAAAGATGAAAAAGAAGTGGCAACAACATATGAAAAGCCAGCTTATATGTTTATATAGAAGCATAAGCTTCTTTTTTTTTGCACTTTTGTCGAACGATTTTTTTGACATGTTTTGTCGAATTTGTAGAAGATTAGCGTTATTTATATTATAGTGCACTATGAGAGGTGAATAAATTGCTAAATATAAGTACAAATGTAATTAAAGGAATAATGTTTATTAAATTAGAAGGAGAGTTAAATAACTATACATATAATGAATTAGAAGAAGACTTAAATTATTTACTTTATAAGCAAAGAATGCATTACTTTGTGATTGATTTTAAAGAAGTTAATAGTTTGGATGAAAATATTTTTAGTATTATCCAAAGTAAATTAGTGGAAATATTTCTTTCTTGTGGAAAAGTTGTTTTATGTGGGTTAAATAATGTAAAATTTCGAAATTATTGTTGTCGAGATAATATAATATTTAATGATATTATTGAAGCTCTAAATTATTTTTATATTTAAAGGAGGATTATGGACAATTTATTAGAATATGAGAAGATAGTATATAGTATTATTAACAAATATTCTAAGCATTTTGATAAAGATGATTTGTATCAAGTTGGAATGATGGGACTAATAGAAGCTTATAATAATTTTGATAGCTCTTTTAATACTAAATTTTCAACTTATGCTTATTATTATGTGTTAGGGGAAGTTAAAAAATATATAAGAGAAAGCAATTCTTTAAAGGTAAGTAAAGATTTAATTAAATTGAATGATAGTATAGTAAAAGCAAAAGAAGTAATGCAACAAAGATTAGGTAGAGAACCTTCTGTTTTGGAATTATCATTATTCTTAGAAGTAGATGAGGTAAAAATTCAAGAAGCTTTAGAGGCTTGTGAAAGGATAAAAAGTTTAGATTATCAAGAGGAAAATACTGATATGTATAATATTGTTAGTTTTGAAGAGAAAAGTCTTTTACCAGAAATTATGGATTTAAAAGAGGAATTAATAAATCTTCCTGGTTTAGAAAAAAAGATAATTTTAGCTAGATATTTTTCAGAATTGACACAGAGTGAAACTAGTAGGGAATTAGGAATTAGTCAAGTTCAAGTCTCTAGAAAAGAAAGTAAAATATTAAAAAAACTTAAAAATAGATTAGAAGAAGTTGCATAATATACAAAAAAACATTTAGATGAGACTAAATGTTTTTTGTATGAAATAATAATCTTTAGTCATAATAATAGTGGTGAAGAAATTATGAGAAATACAAAATATGAAAAGATAGCTGATTTTCATAAAGTGAAAGAAACAAGAGGAAAAAATGCGTTGATTGCTTTTTTAAGTGGGGGAGTTATAGGACTTTGTGGAGAAATTATAATTGAATTATTATGTAATTATTTTCATATATCAAGAAATGACGCGACTACATTTATGATAGTAATTTATATTTTCTTAGCAAGTTTATTAACTGCTTTAGGATGTTTTGATAAATTAGCTAATATTTTTAAATGTGGTATTTTAATTCCTATTACGGGTTTTGCCCACTCCATGACAAGTGCAGCTTTAGATTATAAAAAAGAAGGACCAATTTATGGTATTGGTTCTAATATGTTTAAATTGGCAGGGTCAGTAATAATTTATGGAGTAGTTTCGGCTTGGTTTTTTGGAATGATAAGATATCTTATTGGAGGTGGCTCATGACATTTAGTTATAATAATGTTTATCTTAAAGAAACAGCAACTATTGCTGGACCATATGAAAAAGCTGGACCTTTAAAAAAATATTTTGATAAAACGTATGATGATTTATATTTTGGTGAAGATTCATGGGAATTGGCAGAAATTAAATTAGTCAAAGAAGCTTTACTTATGATAATGAAAAAAACTACGACTAATAAGAATGCGATAGATTTAGTTGTCGGAGGAGATTTATTAAATCAAATTACTGCTTCTACTTATGGGGCTAATGGAGTAGGTAAATCATTTATTGGTATTTATGGAGCTTGTAGTAGTAGTGTTTTGGGAATGATTATTGCGGCTAATTTTATCGATAGTGGAAAAATAAATAATGCGGTTACATTAGTGTCTTCTCATAATATGAGTAGTGAAAAACAATTTAGAAACCCTACAGAATATGGAGCACCTAAACCAGATAGTGCAACTTTTACCGCAACAGGAGCAGCTGCTTGTATGCTTACTAAGGAAGAGACAGAAGTAAAAATTGAATGTGCTACGCTAGGAAAGATTGTTGATTATGAACAAAATGATCCTAATGATATGGGAAGAGTAATGGCTCCTGCCGCTATTGAGGTGTTAAGAACTCATTTTGAAGAAACTAAAAGAACTCCTAAAGATTATGATTTAATTGTTACGGGTGATTTAGGAAAAATTGGAAAAGAAATATTAAAGGATTATATGTTTAATAATTATAAAATTGATTTAAGTAATAATTATAATGATTGTGGAGTAATGCTTTATAATTTAGAAGAGCAAAAAGAAATTAAAGCGGGAGGATCCGGCCCTGTATGTAGTGCTTTAGTAAGTTTTTCTTATATATATCATATGTTAAAAGAGAAAAAAATTAAAAGAGCTTTAATAGTGGCAACAGGAGCTTTATTTTCTCCAACTCTTGTTTATCAAAAACAAAATATAAATTCAATTGCACATGCAATCAGTTTGGAGGCGAGGTAATGTTACTTTTTAATTCTTTCTTGTTTTGTGGATTTGTATGTTTATTGGCACAGTTAATTTTAGATAATAGTAAATTAACTCCTGGTCATATTACTAGTATTTTTGTAGTTATAGGAGCATTTTTAGATACATTTAGTATTTATGATATAATTATCGAAAAAGTTGGGGGAGGAGCAATGATTCCTATTACTAGTTTTGGGCATTCTTTAATACATGGAGCTTTACAGCGAGCTAATTCTATGGGAATTATTGGAATTTTGATGGGAATGTTTGATTTAACCGCAACAGGAATAACCGCAGCTATTATATTTTCTTTTATATTTAGTTTGTTTTTTAAACCAAAAAATTGATTGTAAAAATCAATTTTTTTCTATAGATAAAGCTATTATTAAATTCATATCATCATCTTTAGCAATAATATTTTTATGAAGTTGATGACATCTTTGACATTTATAAATAATTTTAAAAGTATCTTTAAATTTTTCTATTCCAACTGGTTGTAATAATCCACAACAGGTATTTTTTCTATCTCCAGGATTTATATCAACATGTTTTGAATATAAACAAAAAGGACAATGATCTCTGGCTGTATATCCAAGAGGACTAACAAGTTTATGACAGTTTTCACAGATAAATTTTTCGTCTTTCATAGTAAAAAGTTTCATTAAATACCTCATTTCATTTTAAATATAGTATATAGTAATTATTTTATTTTTTCAAATTTATGATATAATTTCAATAGTATGGAGTGGTTATATGAATATTGAGTTCAAAATAAATGATTTTGAAGGACCTCTTGATTTATTACTTCATTTAATAAAAGAAGCTAAAATGGATATAATGAATATTCAAATTGAAGAAATAACTAAGCAATATCTTGATTATATAGAATTACAAGAAAAGATGAATTTAGATGTTGCGAGTGAATATTTAGTTTTAGCAGCTGAATTATTGGAGATAAAATCTAAACTATTATTACCTAATACAGTAGTGGAAGAAGAGGAAGAAGTTGATCCTAGAAGTGAACTTGTAAATAGATTATTAGAATATCAGGCTTATAAAGATATTACTAAAATGTTACAAGAGAAAGAATCTTTACGAAGTGAAATATATACAAAAGCTCCTGAAAATATAAAAAATTATGTTGATGATGTTAAGGAAATTAAAGCTCAGGTATCTCTTGATGATTTGGTAGAGGCTTTTAAGAAATATTTAGAAAGAAAAAAAGAAAATAGGCCTTTAAATACTAAGGTTACTACTAATGAAATTAGTATTTCTTCTAGAAGAAAAGAGATAAATAAGATTTTAAAGATTAAGAAAAAAGTTTCATTTTTTGAATTGTTTCCTGTTATGAATAAGGAATATGTTGTTGCTACTTTTTTAGCTATTTTAGAAATGGCTAAAAGTAGAGAATTGATAATTACTCAAAATGATATTTTTGAGGATATTATATGTGAGGTGCCAAATGGAGAATAAAGCAGTATTGGAAGGATTATTATTTGTAGTTGGAGAAGATGGATTATCATTAAAACAAATAATAGATATTTTAAATTTAGATGAAGAAGAAGCTAAGAGTTTGTTAATGGAATTAAAAAAGGATTATCAAGAAGCTGATAGAGGATTAAGGATTGATTTTTTAGGTAATAAATTTAAGTTAACTACAAAATATGAACATAGAGAATATTATCAAAAATTAATTGAAAATCCTGAAAGTACTTTTTTAACTCAGGCAGCTTTAGAAACGTTAGCGATTATTGCTTATAATGAACCTATTACTAGGGTAAGAATAGATAATATTAGAGGAGTAGGTTCAAGAGATATTTTAAGAAAATTAGTAGCTAAAGGCTTTGTTAAAGAAGCTGGTAGAAGTGATGTTCCAGGAAGACCTATTCTTTATGAGACAACATCTGAGTTTTTAGATTATTTTGGATTAGCTACTATCGATGATTTACCTGATGTAAGTAAATTTATTGAAGAAGCTGAAAAAATAGAAGATGATGAAAATAAGGATTTGTATACAGCTAAATTTGTAGAGGATAAATAAAAAAAGGAAAATAAAATTTTTCTTTCTTTTAGAAAAAAATATGGTATAATAAACTATGTGATTTGTTCATATATTAATTTTATGAATAAGTTGGGCGTATGTCGGAATTGGTAGACGAGACGGTCTCAAAAACCGTTAGTAGTAATACTGTGTGAGTTCAAGTCTCACTACGCCCACCAGATAGATAGGAAACTCGGACTATTTATAATTCGAGTATGTATAACATAAAGACAACTTGCAAAAAAGTTGTTTTTATGGTGTGACACGCATGTGTTAAAACTAGGGCATGAAAGTTGCCTGTGGGCTTGGTAGTAGGAACCACTAGC
>CANRGD010000026.1 GCA_947630105.1 uncultured Bacilli bacterium
TTAATTTGATGAAACACAATATCTAAGTTTTCAGAGAATTATTTCTCTATATATTTTCTTGGTAACGATAGCAAGTGAGGTACACCTGTTCCCATCCCGAACACAGAAGTTAAGCCACTTAACGCCGACGATAGTGTATGCAAAAATAGGTAGTTGCCAAGAATTTTTTTTGTTTATAATATTTCTTTTTATAGAAATATTTTTTTGTTATAATAAAAATGGTGATAAAATGAATAAAAAATTTTATGAAAAAATTTTAACTTTATGTTTGGAAAATAGTTGTGATTATGCTGAAATTTATTTAGAAAATTCAACAAGTACTAAATATATTATGAGTGATAGTAAAATAGATGATATTATAACCTCAAATAATAGAGGAATAGGCATTAGAGTAATTTATAATAATAACGTCTATTATACTTCAACAAATAATATAACGGAAAAAAATATTTTATTAAAAGTATCTAATTTAATAAAAATAATTCCACATACTAAAAAAAAGAAAGTGATTTTTAAATTAGGCCTAAAAGAGAAAAAATATCCTAAAATAAAACTTGCCCATAAAGATATGCCTGTTACAACAAAGACTAAAATTTTAAAAGAAATAGATCAAGAAATTCGCTCATATTCACCTTTAATTTCACAAGTTAATGCTAATTTTATAGAAACTAGTAAGGAATATACTATTATAACTACTGAAAAAAAATATATATCTTCTCAAGAGATATCTACTCGTTTAACTATTTGTCCTTATGCTACAAAAGATGGAAAAACAGAATCTACTTTTAAAACATATGGTAAAGCTACAGGTTATGAAATGCTTGAAAATTATGATTACAAGCATGAAGCTCTTGAAGCAGCAAAAATTGCTGTAGATAAATTAAGTGCTTCAAAATTTAAAGGTGGCAAAGTACCAGTTATATTAGGCCCTGGCTTTGGAGCAGTAATTTTTCATGAAGCCTGTGTTCACCCTTTAGAAGCAACAACAGTTGCAGATAACCTAAGTGTTTTTTCAAATTGTTTAAATACCCCTATAGCAACCTCTAAAATAACTATTATTGATGATGGAAGTATACCTTCTTTATGGGGAAGTACTTTAATTGACAGTGAAGGAAATCCTACTCAAAAAAATATTTTAATTGAAAATGGTATTTTAAAAAGCTATTTAGTAGATAAAGCTAATTCCAAAATAATGAATCACCCTTTAACAGGATCAGCTAGAAGACAGAATTATCGTTATCCACCAACTTCTAGAATGAATAATACTTATTTAAAAGAAGGAACTGACGCTTTTTCTGATATGGTAAAAAGTATCGATTATGGAATATATTGTAAAAAACTTGCAGGAGGAAGTGTTAATCCCAAAACTGGAGATTTTAATTTTAGTGCTGATGAAAGTTATTTAATTGAAAAAGGTAAAATTACTGATATGATTACAGGTATTACTTTAATTGGACGTGGGCAAGATATTTTAAATAAAGTAGAAATGGTTGCAGATGACTTATCTCTTGAAACTGGTTATTGTGGAAGTGTTAGTGGTACTATAAATGTTACTATTGGTCAACCAACAATCAAAGTAAGTGAAATATTAGTAGGCGGTGAAAATAATGACAATTAAAAAATTTTTAAAATTATGTGAAAATCAAGAAATAACTAATATTCAAATTGTAGAGTTTATAAGTAAATCATTAGAAGTAGAATACTTAAATGATAAACAAAAGAAAAACATAGCAGCAGATGAAACGACATATGAAATAAAAGCACAAATTAATAATAAATATGTTCAAGTAAATGCTAATTATCTTTCTCAAGAAATAATTGACTTACTAATCTTTAAAAGTCAAAATATTGAAAGCAATTATCAAGATACACTTATCACTAAAAAAGAAAAAAATTCCTTTGTGGCACCTCAAGATATTTACTTAAAAGATACACTATCACTAGGAAATTATAATTCACTAAAAGAAAAATACAAATATGTTACAGATTTAGAATTATACTATTCAATTGAAAGTACCTCTAAAAGAATAGTTAATTTGCATGGTTTAGACATTTCTACTAATAAAACGGTTAAAAGTTTTTGTTGCGAAGCATCTGCTAAAAATAAAAATAATAATTACACATATGATGATACCATTTATGTATCAACAAATGAGCCAATAAACTTTAAAGTAATAGTTGAAAATGTTTTAGATAAAGCCTCTAAGCAAGTAAATCCCGTAAAATTACCAAGTGGTAAATACAATGTTTTATTATCAAGTACATTTACTTCCAAAATATTAAGAGAATCACTTAGTTTATATTCTAAAGAAGAAATTCGTAAGAAAACATCATGTTTAAATAACAAATTAAATAAAAAAATCTTTTCTGATAAAATAACTATAATTGAAGATCCAACAAATGAAAAATATCCTGGTTATACTAAATTTGATAATGAGGGTACAAATACAGCTTATAAAGAAATTGTAAAAAATGGAGTTTTAAAAACTTATCTTTATAATAATAAAGAAGCCATTTTAGAAAGCAAAGAAAGTACCGGTAATAATTTTGGAACAATATCAGCCACAAATCTTTATATAAAACCAGGTTCCACTTCATCAATTGATATCTTAAAAAGCATAAAAAATGGTCTTTATATTACTAAATATCTTGAATCAGGAGGTACAACTCTCAATAAAGATACAGGTATAATTTCTGTCCAAGTATTTGGTTTTATAATTAAAAATGGAAAAATTACTAAGTCTTTTGAACCTTGTATTTTAACAACTTCAATTTTTGACTTATTTTCCAACATTTTACAAATCTCTAATTCATTAGCTTTTAAGACTCTAACTGTAGGATCTCCAGAATTATTAGTAGAAAATATGTCAATTTCAAGTAATTAAATAAAAATGGAGTTGTATAACTCTTTTTTTTTATATATAATAAAATATAGGTGATTAGAAATGGATTATAAAATAACAACATATTCAGAACAAGAAACCATAGAATTAGCGCAAAATATAGAATCAGAAAAATTTCCCAATATGGTTATATGTTTAATGGGAGATCTTGGTAGTGGGAAAACTATATTTACTAAAGGTTTTGCCCATGCTTTAGAAGTTACAGAAGAAGTAACTTCACCAACATTTAATATTATAAAAGAATATACATCTGGAGAAATGCCACTTTATCATATGGATGTTTATCGCTTAGATGGTAAAATTAATGATTTGGAAATAGAAGAATACTATACTAAAAAAGGAATTACTATTATAGAATGGGCCGATATGATTCCTGATTATCTTCCTGAAAAAAGATTAGATATCAAAATAAAAAGTTCTGAAGAAGATGAAAATAAAAGAATAATAACTATAATTCCTCATGGAAAAAAATATGAAGAATTATGTGAGGCCGTATTATGAAAATTTTATATATAGATACTTCCTCAAGCTATCTATATTCAGCAATCATCTCTGATACAGAAGTTATAACTGAAATTAAAGAAAATTTAGGCCATACATTATCCGAAAAAGCTTTACCCAAAATTGTTTCCATGTTTAGTGATAATAAAATTGATCCCGAAGAAATAAATAAGATTATTGTAGTTGACGGTCCAGGATCTTTTACAGGGATCAGAATTGGAATCACTATCGCTAAAGTTTATTCTTGGGCATTAAACATCCCAATCACAACAATTTCAGCATTAGAAGCCATGGCTTTATCAATTGCTGATTCTAAAATACATATTCCTCTAATAGATGCTAGAAGAAATTATGTATATGCTGCAATATATGATTCTAAAATGAAAGCAATTTTAAAACCTCAACATATAAAGATTACTGAATTACAAGAAAAAATAAAAAATTTAAATGAAGAATATGAAATCATTACAAATGATGAATTATCTATGTTTGAAACAAAAGAAGAATATAATCCAAATATTTTAAAAATTGTTCAAACTTTTAAAAATAAAAAATCTCTTACCCCTCATGCCGTTAATCCAAATTACTTAAAATTAACAGAAGCTGAGGAAAAAAATAATTAAATGATTTATTTATTAGATAAAAAAAATTTAAATAATTATATTGATAATTCATTTTTACCAAAAAATATAATTAAAGATAATTTGAAGAATAATCCTTTTGGAAAATATTTACTTTTACAAGAAGATAGTAAAATTATAGGCTATTTATATTATAGTGATATTTATGAAAGAGCTGAGATAAATCAATTTGAAATAGAAAAAAACCACAGAAATTGTGGAAAAGGAACTTTATTAATGAAAAAATTCACAAGTACTGTGGATAAAAAAATTACTTTAGAAGTTAATATAAATAATACTATAGCCTTAAACCTATATAAAAAATTTAACTTTAAAGAAGTTGCTATTAGAAAAGGATACTATAATGGAATAGATGCAATATTAATGGAAAGAAATAAAATTTAATTTTTATTTTTTTTCTTTTAAAAAATATTAATATACAATTAAAGCTAATAAACTTTGATAATTATGCACTTTATAACGAAAATACAAGTTTACCTACTAGTTAAAAATTAATTTCTATGATAAAATATACAAAGAAATGGAAAGTGGTTGTATGAAAGATATATATATATTAGGTATAGAAAGTAGCTGTGACGAAACAAGTGTTGCAATTGTAAAAAATGGTACAGAAGATATTGCCACTGTTATATCTTCTCAGATTGATATTCACAAAACCTATGGTGGAGTAGTACCTGAAATTGCTAGTCGACATCATGTAAAAAATATTACTATTGTATTAGAAGAATGTTTAGCAAAAGCAAATATGAAAATGGAAGATATTGATGCTATAGCTATAACATATGGACCAGGCTTAATAGGTTCATTATTAATAGGCTTAGAAGCAGCTAAAACATTATCTTTTATTTATAAAAAACCTTTAATCCCAGTTCACCACATAGCAGGACATATCTATGCTAATAGTTTAGTTCATGAATTAAAATTTCCTTTACTAGCTGTCGTAGTTAGCGGAGGACATACCGAAATTATTGAAATGAAAGAGCATTATAAATTCAATAAAATTGGCCAAACTTTGGATGATGCAATTGGAGAATGTTATGATAAAGTTGCCAGAGTAATTGGTTTAGAATATCCAGGAGGACCTAAAATAGATAAGTTAGCAGCAGTAGGTAAAGTTACATATAAATTACCAGTTCCTCTTAAAGATGATAGTTATAATTTTTCATTTAGTGGATTAAAAAGCGCCGTCATAAATCTTGTCCACAATGAAGAGCAAAGAGGTAATAAAATTATAAAAGAAGATTTAGCAGCTTCTTTTCAAAATACTGCTATTGAAGCCATAATATGCAAAGTAAAAAAAGCAATTATTAATAATAATATAAAATCTGTAATCTTGGCAGGTGGTGTAGCAGCTAACAATGCCTTAAGAGAAGCCATGACTAAATTAGCAACTGAATTAAATGTTGAACTATCAATTCCGCCAATGAAATATTGTACAGATAATGCTACTATGATAGCTGCTGCTGGATACTATGCCTATAAAGATGGTAGAATTGCTGATTTAAACCTTAACTCAAAGTCACAAGATTCTTTAAAATAAAATTTAATTTAAAACAAGCCTCTAATATAAACTAGAGGTTTTAATATATTATAATTTTAATAATTTTATAAAAAATTGAACTTTTCTATTTTCTTATGTTATAATAAAAATAATAATAAGAACTGAATAAAAAGGAGGGCATTTATGTTAAAAGCACAAGTTGGATACAGTACAAATATGGATAGTTTTACTGCCGGAGTAGAAACAGCCACTAACGCAGTTAATAAAATAAATAATACTAAATTAGGATTTTTATACACATCCGAAGTTAATGATATTAAAGAAGTTATAAAAGGAATAAGAAGCATTACAGATACCCAATTAATTGGTTGTACAAGTAGTGGAGGAATTATTGTTCCTGATGGAATTATCTCCTCAGTAAATGGCTTTGCTGGGATGTTAACACTTGATGATCCCGAACTAGTTGTAGGGGTAGCTTGCCATGAAGCTGGAAAAGATTCTCGAGTTATTGGTAGAAAAGTTGCTATAGAGGCTGTGAAAAACGCTAAAACAACCAGAGCACCTTCTTACTTTTATATGGTAGCAAGTCCTAAAGAAGAGGAAGAATATTTAATGGGTATTCAAGATGTTATCGGTAGAGTACCAGTATTTGGTGGCAGTGCTGCTGATGACAAATTAGAAAAAAATTGGAAAATTATCTGTAATGATAAAATAATTTCTGATGGGGTAGCTGTAGCCTTTTTCTATACTGATAATGAAATTTTAACTAATTTCACAACCGACTATCGCGAAACAAATAATATAGGAATTATAACAGAAGTAATAGGAAAGAGAACATTAGCCACTATTGATGGTGTCTCAGCTCTTAAAAAATATTCTAATTGGATAAATACTTCCCCAGCAAACTTAATTAATAAAAAATTATTAATGGCTTCAATTACTAAACCATTAGGAGTAAAAGAAACACAAGGAAATATTACAATAATAAAGCACCCCATGTTTACAGATGATATGGGAACTAAAACTATTTCTGATGATGGTATTAAATTAGGAAACAAAGTTATTGAAAAAACAGCCATCTTTCAATTAGAGTCAACAATTGACGAATTAATTGATGCCACTGGAAAAAATTTAAAAAGTTTAAGAAAACAATTATATAGAGAACCAGCAGCATATTTATTAATTCATAGTGGAATAAGAAGAATTGGAATCGGAAGTAGATTAGAAGAAGTTCATAAACAATTAGTAAAAGAATCTAAAGGAATTCCATTTATAACAGTATTTACTTTTGGAGAATATGGTTATATTGAACACTCTGCAAATATTTGTGGTGGCTTAATGTTATCTTTTACTGCTTTTGGCAAAAATTAAAAAACAAATAAAACTATTGCCTTTTATTTGTCTTTTTTATTTATGAATACCAAACATTAATCCCTTATAATATTTCCAAGCAATAACCCGAAAAGCTAATTTAGTAATTAAATTTTCTGTAATTTCTTTATTTTCTAATCCTTGCTTAATTTCTGTAATAGCTTCTTCATAATTACCTGTAATAATTAAATCATTTCCAGCGAGTAAAGCTTTCACAAATTTTTTATCAATATTTTTAACAGCTTCCATATCCATATCATCAGTAATAACAATACCTGTAAATTTTAAATCATTTCTAAGTAAATTATGAACAGAAGCAGATAAAGTAGCAGGATTACTTTTATCAATATTACTAATTATATTATGATTAACTAAAATCGCTTCTGCTTTAGCCTTTATTCCCGCTTCAAATGGTGGAATATCTTTTCTTTTTATTTCTTCTAAAGTTCGACTGTCAGTAACTATACCATCGTGGGTATCATCATTATTACCATAACCAGGAAAATGTTTTAAAGTATAAGAAACACCAGTATTTTTACTAGCACTTATTACAGCTTCTGCATATTGAGAAGTCTTTTCTGTATCTTCTTGTAAAGTTCTATCAAATATATAATAATCTTCACTATTTGAAACATCGACAACTGGAGCTAAATTTAAATTAATACCTAAATCATTTAGAAATTTACTCTTTGTTATAGTATCTTCTTTAATTAAATCTAATCCTCCCTCTTTATACAATTCAGCTGGTGCAGCAAAAGGCTGATTTCTTAACTTTTTATTATTGCTGAGTCTAACAACTTTACCTCCTTCTTCATCAACCGCAGTTAAAATAGGAATTTTACTACTTTCTTGTAAATCACTCATCATTGCTAATACTTCATCTTTATTTTTATTAGTAAAATCTTTTTCAAAAAAAATATAACCTGCAAAAGTATTTTTTTGTAATAGTTCTTTTTGATTTTTAGTTGGATATTTAACTAAAAGAAGTTGGGCAATTTTTTCCTCTAAACTCATAGAATTAACAAAATCTTTTGCTAATTTATAATAATCTTTAAAAATACCTTTATCATCCCACTCTGTAGGAATATCATCCTCATTCATAACATCTTTTGTCATAAGATATTTTATAACTTTAGAACTTTGTAATTCTTTATTTTTATTTAAAACACCAGTATATTCAATAATAATTTTATCTCCTAAAAGTATATCCTCATGATTAGATAGAAAAGTATATATTACATTATTTTCATCTTGAACAGTTAATTTTTTATCTGTTTTTTTCAATACCGTTGCGACTAATTTATGAGTCTTTTTTTCTTCATTTTTAGTAAAAAGATTAACAGATCCTAAAAGAATTAAAAATATTGTTAAAAACACTATTAAAGAACTAACTAACTTCTTTTTCATATTTTCACCTACCTAATAAACTATATTAAAATTATAAAAAATATATACTAAAAGAATATATAAAAATAACAAGTAAATTAAATTCAACACCTATCTATTTAAAAAATATTGTCTATCTAAATTAAGTATTATATAATTTAAATTAAGTGAAATAAAAGAAGGTAGTAATATGAACAATAACTTTTTAGAAATTTTTCTCTTATTTATGATATATTCTAATTTAGGCTGGACTATGGAAGTAATAATCACTTTAATCAATGAAAAAAAATTTGTTAATAGAGGTTTTTTAATAGGTCCTTATTGTCCTATATATGGCTATGGAGTTTTAGGAATATTATTTTTAATAGGAGATAATTCCAATGATTTACTAGCTGTATTTTTAAAATCCATTTTAATATGCTCAATACTAGAATATATTACTTCATATTTAATGGAAAAAATATTTAAAGCAAGATGGTGGGATTATTCTAATAAAAAATTTAATATTAATGGTCGTATATGTTTAGAAACAATGATACCTTTTGGAATTTTAGGCACTTTTTGTTTTTATATTTTAAATCCATTTATCTTAAAACTAATTAATTTAATAAATCCTCAAATTAAACTTGTTATAAGTATCATTTTAATTATAATTTATATAACTGATAATATAATATCATTCAATATAATGAATAAAATTAAAACAACTATCAAATTACAGAAAAAAGATAATACTGAAAAAATTCATGATAATGTAATAAAATGGCTAGAAAAAAATTCTATTTTTTATAAACATATAAAAAATGCTTATCCTAACTTTAAAATAAAAAAGACATTTTTAACAAAGAAAAAATAAAAAATAATAATTTTTAGAACTTTAAAATTATTATTTTTTATCTTGTCATATTTAATAAAAAAATTTAATAATTTAATTTATAAATTTATTTACCATAAAAATTATATTATAAAAATAATACTAAATAATTCTTTAAAAAAAACATATACTTTTATAGTTAAACTTAAACATTTGCAATATTTTACTAAAAAGTTTATAATATTTATTGTTCGCTTTAATAAAATGTTAGGGGGGTAAAATTATGCGAAAAATAACAAATTTTATAATTAAAGGAAGATATTTCTTTTTAACATTATTTATTATATTAGCAGGCTTAGGTTTATTTTTATCAACAAAAGTTAATATTAATGAAGATATTATGAAATATTTACCAGTAACATCTGAAACTAAAATTGGTAAAGATATTATGGAAAAAGAATTTGCCGAACAAGATTCATCTGTACTTAATGTAATGTTTAAAGACCTTTCTCCTAAAGACAAAGAACAAACTTTAAAAAAATTAAAAAATATTACTGGAGTAAATTCTGTAGATTATAACAATACCAATCAATATAATAAAAAAAATTATACTTTATACGTTTTAAATGTTGCTGACTATGATAATTCTAAAACAGCTACTTATGTTTATAATTATGTTAAAGATAATTTTAAAACTGCCGGAATGAGTGGCTCAATTTATGATGAGAATAAACCTATTTTACAATTATGGATTGTTGTACTTGCCATAACTTTTGCTATGATAATACTTATTATTTTAAGTGATTCCTATTTAGAACCATGGTTATATTTAATTTCTATAGGTATAGCCATATTTATAAATAAAGGAACTAATATTATTTTTGGTAGTGTTTCTTCAATAACAAATTCCATTGTTGCTATTTTACAATTGGCTTTATCTATGGATTATTCTATTATGTTATCTAATAGATATAAACAAGAAAAAGAAAAACAATCAAACAAAATAGAAGCTATGAAAGAAGCTTTATATCAGTCATTTAAATCCATCTCAAGTAGTTCAGTTACCACAATAGTAGGACTTATTGCCCTAGTATTCATGAGTTTTACAATTGGTAAAGATTTAGGGTATGTTCTTGCCAAAGGTGTATTATTAAGTTTAGCAAGTATTTTCTTTTGCTTACCAGCATTACTTTTGATCTTTGATAATTTAATTGCTAAAACTAAGAAAAAATCTCCGCAATTTAATTTAACTAAATTAGGTCAATATATTTATAAAACTAGATTTATTCAATCATTTTTAATAATAGTTTTATTTTTAGCAGCTTACTTATTAAAAGGAAATGTTAATATATTATATACTGGTTCTCAACAAGATAAAGTAGGAGCTATTTTTCCTCCAACTAATCAAGTAGCAATAGTATATAATAATAAATATGAAAATATAATTTCTAATTATTGTAAACAACTAGAAACTAATAAAAATATAGATCAAGTATTATGTTATTCTAATACCCTTAATGAGAAATTAGCTTATGATGAATTAAATAAAAAATTTAAAGACTTAGGGCAAAATATAGAAATAGATGATTACTTAATTAAACTAATTTATTATAATTATTATACCAAAGATACCAATAATAAAATGACTTTAGCAGAATTTATCTCCTTCATTAAATCAGATATTTATACTAATGATGAATTTAAAGCTAGAATAGATCAAGAAACAAAAAATAATTTAAATTTATTAGAAAATTTTACTACTTCTTCTTTAATAAACAAAAAAAGAACATCAAAAGAAATCGCAACTATCTTAGGTATTACAGAAGAAGATGCCGAAAATATTTTAATATATTATAATAGTAAAAATTTAAATACTACTATGACTATAGAAGAATTTATAAATTTCATGCTAAATGATATTAGCCATGATAAAAAATATTCTTCAAGTTTAGATCCAGCTACTATTTCAAAATTACAACAATTACAAAACTTTACTGATTTATCTAAAATAAATAAAAAAATGTCTGCTACAGAATTATCTAAAATATTTGGCATAGATAAAAATGTAGTAGAACAATTATTCCTATTTTATAGAACTACTATAGAAAGTAATACTAAGTTATCACTAAATCAGGTTGCTACACTAGCCTTAGATATATCTCATGAAGAAACATATAAAGATATGTTTACTGAAAATACTATTAAATCTTTATCCATCTTAAAAACATTAAGTGATAGTAACATCATCAATAATGAACTAACTGAAGATGCAATGCAAACTTTACTTAATAAATTAGGACTAAATTTAGATAATAATAACTTATCCCTTTTATATATTTATTATACAGGATATAATACAGAATCTAAATTAACTCTAGATAGTTTTTCTACAACGGCATTAAATATCTCCACCTTAGATCCCTATAACTCATACTTTAATGCCGAAATAAAAGAATCTCTACAAACTATTAAAACTCTAAATTCTTTATATAATACAGAATTAGCAAAAGATAATTTATATAAACTGTTTAAAATTGATACTTTAACAGGAGAAAAATTAAGTAGTATTATTGGATCAGATCCTATGACTCCTATAACATTTGTAGATTTATTATTACAAAATGACCTAATAGTGTCTCAATTAAATAGTGCTCAACTAACAGCCCTAAAAACAGCTCAATACATAATGCATAATATTGAAACTACTTATAGTGTTAATGAACTATCTAATGTTTTATCCCAAGATAAAACTCTTACTAGTATGATATATGGAGTTTATGATTTAAAGCAAGGAAAATTAAAAAATATATCTCTTAAAAATTTAATTAATTTTATAAATAGTAATAAAACCAATCCTTTACTAGCATCTTATTTTTTAGAAATTAAAGATTACATAGATTTAGCCACTTTAATAGTTAATAATATTGATACAACATATAATTATACAGAAATAAGTAATATAATAGGGGTTGATAAATCATTAATAAATAAAATTTTTGGTATTTATGATTATACCCATGAATCAACAAATATGACCCCTCTAGAATTAGCAAATTTAATTTTAAATAATAAAAGCAATCCTTTACTAGCAAATTACTTATCATCAAAAACAATTAACACTTTAATTTTAGTTAAAGAAGTAATGACTTCTACAATTAATCAAACAAAATATACTTCAGAAAAATTAAGTTCATTATTAGGTATTAATACTGAAGAACTTAGTTTATTATTTAGCTTATACAACTCTAAATATGTTAAAACTAATCAAGAAATCTCCCTATATAATTATGCCGACTTTATTATTAAAGATGTAATGAATAATAAAGAATATGCCTCTAATTTTAAT
Source organism: uncultured Bacilli bacterium (assembly GCA_947630105.1). Lineage (GTDB taxonomy): Bacteria > Bacillota_I > Bacilli_A > RF39 > UBA660 > CANRGD01. The sequence goes on from CANRGD010000026.1 coordinate 12,464, forward strand.
ACTACCAAAAAAGAGAAATTAACTACTATTAATACTTTAATGAATAACTCCCTACAAAAAACTAAGTATTCTCAACAAGAAGCTTTTAATACTTTAACAGTATTAAGCAACAATTTAGATAAATCATTATTAGATTTAGTTTATATGTATTATGGAAGTATTAAAGAATATAATTACTCTTGGAAAATAACCATAGAAGAATTTGTTAATTATTTAAATTCAGATATTTTACCTGATAAAAGATTTAATGACTTTATAGATAATCAAAAAAGAACTACCATAAAAAATTCAAAAAATACAGTAGCTAAATCAAAAAAATTAATAACTTCAGATAAATATTCACGCATTATTTTAAATACAAAATATGCTCCTGAAAATAAAACAACCTTTAATTTTATAAAATCTTTAAAAGATAAAATAGGTAATAAAGATGATATATATGTAGTAGGAAACTCTCCTATGGCAGTTGAAATGAGTAAAACATTTAATAATGAATTAAATAAAATTACTATACTAACTATGATATTTATATTTATAGTAGTTGCTATAACATTTAAAGATTTAATTATTCCTTTTGTTTTAGTATTAATTATTCAAACAGCAGTATATATTACTATGAGTGCTATTTCTCTAACAGGAGGTTCTGTTTATTTCATATCTTTATTAATTGTTCAAGCTATACTTATGGGAGCAACTATAGATTATGCCATAGTTTATACTTCATATTATCGAGAATCTCGCTTAACTATGGGAGTTAAAGATTCTGTAATAAATGCCTATAATAAATCTATTCATACAATTATTAGTTCTTCATCAATTCTAATAATTGTTACCCTAGTAGTTGCAAATTTTGCCTCAGCCATTGCTGCCAAAATATGTGAAACTATTTCACAAGGAACTTTTGCTTCCGTATTATTAATATTATTTATCTTACCAGGAGTACTAGCAACTACAGATAAATTAATATGTAGAAAAGGTTATTATCAAGAAAAAAATAATTTATCCAAGAATAAGACTAATTAATCTTATTCTTTTTTATAAAATTTAAAGTAACACTAAACAAAAATTTGTTATAATTAAATAAAAAAGTTATAAATATATTAAGGAGTATTAATTATGTCTAAAAAAAACAGTTTAAAAAAAGGAATTATAAGTAAAGATAATGGCTTTATAGTTCAAATATTATATATTATATTTTATTGGGCCGAAAAAATTTCTTTATTTCGCCTTATTAGAATAATTGGAACAAAACTTAATAAAAACCCTAATCAAAAAGCCTTTGTTAATACTTATATATTTCCAGAAATATGGGCTCTGGGTAATGTTTTTTTTGCAGGCTTTATATCTTTTCAAATCTTAAAATATTGTAATAGTAAATGGATAGCTTGTATTTTACTAGTATATTCAGTTGCTAGAACATTTGAAATGCTTATATATCAAATAAATGTTTTGTTTTTTCATCGTTTAAATTCAACTTTTAGATATACCAAACCAAGTAACAAAACAAACCAACCTGAAGAATATGTTATTAAATCAGCTACTAGAACAGTTATTTTATTAATATTTAATATGATTGAATATGTTTTTCAATTTGCAGTAATGTTTGCTGCTATAGGAATTATTTTTAATGATACTTCGATGAGAATAGGTATGGTAAAAAGTTTTGAATTATTTATGAATATGTCCAATATAGATGATTTTTCTACTAAAAACTATTTAATACCTATATATTTTGAAAGTCTTATTGGTGTTTTTATGAATATTCTTTGTCTTGCTAGATTTGTTGGCTTTTTACCAGAAGTAAAAACAATAGATAAATGATAATAAAAAAAGAAAAGAATAATTATTTGAATAAAATTTTAATGAGTTTCTTTTCCTAGTGGAATAACATAAGAAGTAGCAGTAAAATTTATAAAAATCCAAATGCAACTAAAAGTTGATAGTTTAAAATTACTTTCACATATATAATTTATTGTGAAAAGGAGGTCCTCTAAATGAAATTTGGAGATAATTTGAAAAAAATAAGAGTTTTTAAAAAACTATCACAAGAAGAGTTAGCGGAAAAATTAGGAGTATCTAGACAATCTGTTTCTAAATGGGAAACAGGACTATGACCTTACAAATGACACAAAATAAAAATATACAAGATTTGCTTTATTTTAAAGGGAAAATTGAAGAAACA
>CANRGD010000027.1 GCA_947630105.1 uncultured Bacilli bacterium
TATCTGAGTATGTTCCAGGAAATATAAAAATACAAGTAACTGCAACAAATATATATGGTATTAATGCTTCACAAACATTAACACATAATTTTGAAGATAATGCTGGTCCAAAATGTGTATATATAAAAGAGGAAGATAAATATATTAACGGAAGTACCAATCATATTCCATGGATAACAGCCAAAAATGGAGTGAGAAAAATTACAGTTGGATGTGATGATGGAAATGGAGTAGGTTGTACTAGAGCAACTTATACAAAAACTTTTACTGATGATGCTAAAAGTGGAGAGATAAAAATAAAGGATAAATATGGAAATAGTACTACATGTTTAGTAAGTGTTTATATTGATAAGACGGCTCCAACAATAAACTTAAAAGCTTATAAAAGAAGTTTAAGTGGAAAATCTGGAAATGTGCTTAATGAAGTAACAGCAGACGAAACAAAAAATACAGCTAATATAAATAGTTGCTTTGGTAATAATAATAATTATAAAACTACGAATAATGACTGTTGGTTGAATGAAAAGCTATATCCAGATGGAGTATATTATGAATTAAATTATCAAGATACAGTTGGTTTAGCAACAGAAGAATGGACATATACTAATTCTACAAATACTTCTGCAAATTCTACAAAAACAAAAGAATTATCTGGAAAAAGTTCTTCAGAAAATAAAGAAATAATTGAAGAAGGTTATGGAGTAGCAAAAATAAAGGTACAAGATGAAGCAGGAAATATGAGTGAAATAAATATAACAACAAATATAGATAGAGAAGCTCCAAAAACACCAAGTATTACTATTCCTGATAAAACGTATAATAATGGTTGGGCTAATGAAAATTTTGCTTTAGGGTTGAACTCCAAAGATGCTTTGGCAGGTATAGCAAATTATGAGTATAGTTATGATCAAAGTAGTTGGACAAAATATGCAAATTCAAGTAAAGAAGCATTTACTACAACAGATTTTACCAAAGAAAGAAATCAGAATGTATATATAAGAGTTATGGATAAAGCAGGTAATTATTCTAGTATTGCAACAACACCAATAAAACTTGATAAAACAGCACCTACTATAAAAATAACGGGTATTTATTCTATTATTAATGAAAAGTCTAAGAATATAACCAGTAAGTTTAACTTGAAAAATAATAAATGTGAAAATGATAAATGGATGAATTTTAAAGTACAGTATAAGGAAAAGTATGAGGATAACCTTAGTGGTTTAGATAAAAGAACATGGCAACATAATACTCCAGGATTAAAAAAGGGAGCTAGTGGAGTTGATACGTTATTAGATGATCAAGAGAAATCTAAAAATTTTAAAGGAAAAACTTCTGATACAGATACGACTGAAATTTCATCAGAAGGATATAGACTAGCTGAATTAAAGGTATGCGATAAAGCTGGAAATTGTTCAACAATGGACTTCACGGCAAAAATAGATAAAACAGAGCCAACTTGTAGTATAACAAAAACTAAGGTAAGAACTGCAGATGGAGTAACAGTACAAATAAATTGTACAAAAGGAGATAAGTATTCTGATATTGATGAATGTCAAAAAACGGACTCAGGTGTTACGAAAACTAAAACATATAGAGTAACAGATAAGGCTGGTAATAGTAATACATGTAAAGTAGATGTTACTTCAGTTACAGATTGTCAAAATATTTGTAATAGTGATTGGACTTATATTTCAGATCCAAGTAATCCAGATCTTTTTTGTCGAAATAAATGGGGAGTAAATTGTAATGCTGAAGGTATAACCTGTTGTAATGTGGGCACTGTCGATTATAAATGTTATAGAGAGACTTGTACAAAATCTTGCCAAATTGTTTATGAATAATTTAATACAAATTTGGTTATAATTTTTATTAAAGGGAATTGAGCTTAACAAATGAAGAACAATTCTTTTTTTATTTTATATTTAATTGAATAAGTATTCTTAATATAAATATAATAGTTACATATTTTATTTTTAATAATTAATTTATTAGTATATTAAATTGAAATTTACTTTTTCTTTTTTTTTTTGTATGATAAAATATTTTTTAGGAGGCTTTTAATGAAAACAAAAAGAATAAATAAGAAGAGAAATGCAAAAGAAGATAAAACTATGATAAAAAATAGTTTTGTTAAGGGTGCTTTTATATCAACTCTTGGAATTGTTATTACGAAAATACTTGGAATATTATATGTTATTCCTTTTCATGCAGTAATAGGTGAAAAAGGAGGAGCATTATATGGATATGCTTATTCTATATATTTAGTTTTTATGTCTTTATCTTCAGCAGGTATTCCACTGGCTATTAGTAAAATAATATCTGAATATCATACTTTAGGTTATTCAAATGCTAAAAAAAGAGCTTTTATAATTGGAAGAAAAATAGCTTTATTACTAGGATTTATTTGTTTTTTAATTTTAATTTTATTTGCACCAATATTAGCAAGATTTATTTTGGGTGATTTAACTGGTGGTAATACTATAGAGGATGTTACTTTTGTAATAAGAGTTATTGCTAGTGCTATTTTAGTAGTACCAATTTTAAGTATTTATAGAGGTTATTTTGAAGGACATAGATTTATGAGTCCACCATCTGTATCACAAGTTGTGGAGCAAGTAGTTAGAGTTTTAATAATTGTACTTGGAAGTTTTTTGACATTAAAAGTATTTAATTTATCTTTAACTACTGCTGTTGGAGTTGCTGTTTTTGGAGCAACTGTAGGAGCATTTGCATCTTATATATATTTAGTGGATAAGAATAAGAAAAATAAAGATAAATTTTTAGAAGATAAAAAGGCTAATGAGCCAATAATTACAAATAAGCAAATATTTAAAAAAATTGTTATTTATGCTGTTCCTTTTATAATGATAGATATATTTAAATCTTTATATAGTTATGTGGATATGGTTACTGTTGTAAAAGGGCTTGTTAAACATGCTAATTTTAGTGTGGAAAATGCTGAAATTATTATGAGTATGCTTTCTACTTGGGGAGCAAAATTTGCGATGATAATTCTTTCAATTTCTACGGGAGTTATTGTTAGTTTAATACCTAATTTAACTAAGAGTGTAATAGAAGAAAATCAAGAAGATGTTAATTTAAAAATAAATCAAACATTGAGTATTTTATTTTATTTAATGATTCCAATGACTGTAGGAATAAGTTTTTTAGCAAAACCTGCTTGGATTGTTTTTTATGGGCATAGTCATTATGGACCTAGTGTACTTGCTTATTTTATTTTTACAGGATTAATTTCTGGAATGTTTACAGCAGCAATTACCATAATACAAACTTTAAAGGATTATAAAATGGTTTTTATAAGTTTATTTTGTGGTGTTGTGGTTAAAGTATTACTTAATACTAAATTAATAATAGCTTTTTATAAAATGGGGTTACCTGCTTATTATGGAGTAATAACAGCAACTATAATAGCTTATTTACTTTCTTTTATTATTTGTTTGATTGCATTAAAAGTAAAATATAAAATTAACTATGAAAGTTCTATTAAAAACTTTATTGATATCTTATTTTCTACTATGTTAATGCTTGGAGGATTATATATTGTAAAAGTTTTTTTACCTATTTCTGTAAGTTCAAGATTAATGAATATATTAATAATAGCAATTTATTCAATAATTGGGGGAAGTATATATCTTTTATTTACTTATAAGGTTAACATTGTAAAAAATGTTTTTGGTAACAAACTTGATAAATTTATAAAAAAAAGAAATGTTAAAAATTAATTTTTAATAGGTTTTCTTTTGCTTTTTTTAATTTATAATGGTATAGTTTATATATAATAAGGGATGTGATATAGTGCATTTTAATAAGAAGGCTTTTACAATGGTCGAACTTTTAGCAACTATAACAATTTTGGGAATATTAATGACGGTATCTATAACAGCAGTGAGTAGAATACTTGAAAAAGCGAAAAAAGAATATTATATTAGTCAAGAAAAAAATATTACTTTAGCAGCACAGTCATATGTTCAAAATAATAGAAGTGAATTGCCTAAAGGAATAGGACAACAAAAGAAAATTTCTTTATCAACTTTATTTAACAATAAATATTTAAAAGAAATTGTTAAGGATTATAATAAAGATGGTTGTGATATGGACAAGTCTTATGTTAATGTATTTAAATATTCACAAAAAGATTATTCTTATGTAGTTTATTTAAAATGTCCTAATTATAATAGTGAAGAACAAATACAAAGTATGATGCCTAATATAAGTATTAATATAACAAATAAAAGTATAAAGGATGCCGAAGCCACAATAACAATAAAAGGTAGTGAAAATGGTAAAGAAAAATTAATGGGTTATAGTTATACAATTTATAAATACAATGGTTCTTCTTGGGAAGAGAAGATAAATAGTGGTAGCTTAAGTGGAAATCAAGCAACTAGTAAAGAAGTAACTTTTTCTTTATCTGAGTATGTTCCAGGAAATATAAAAATACAAGTAACTGCAACAAATATATATGGTATTAATGCTTCACAAACACGAACACAAGAATTTACAGATAATACTGGTCCAAAATGTGTAATAAATGATGTAGATAAATCTTCAAATGTTAAAGAGTGGACGAATAAAGATAGAAAAATTACAATTGGATGTGATGATGGGGATGGAGTAGGTTGTACTAGAGCAACTTATACAAAAACATTTACTAGTGATACAAAAATTGGTAGTATATCAATAAAAGATAAATCTGGAAATAGTGTTACATGTCAAGTAAGTGTTTATGTTGATAAAACGGCTCCTAGTATACCAAGTATTACTAATAATAATTATAATAGTTATGGCTGGACTAATAAGGATTTTAAAATAATATTGAAATCTAGTGATAAGTTATCAGGACTAGAAAAATATGAGTATAGCTATGATAAAAGTACGTGGAATTCATATGCTGATTCTAATAAAGAAACATTTACTACTACAGCTTTTACTCAAGAAAGAAATCAAAATGTTTATATAAGAGCTAAGGATAAAGCAGGTAATTATTCTGATAGTTCATCAACACCAATAAGACTTGATAAAACAGCTCCAAATAAACCAAGTGTTACTAATAATAATTATAATAGTTATGGTTGGGCTAATGAAAATTTTGCTTTAGGGTTGAACTCCAAAGATGCTTTGGCAGGTATAGCAAATTATGAGTATAGTTATGATCAAAGTAGTTGGACAAAATATGCAAATTCAAGTAAAGAAGCATTTACTACAACAAATTTTACCAAAGAAAGAAATCAGAATGTATATTTAAGAGTTATGGATAAAGCAGGTAATTATTCTAGTATTGCAACAACACCAATAAAACTTGATAAAACAAAACCTAGTGTAAAAGTAGAATTATATGCTAGAAATAATGATGGCACAAAAAAAGGTAAAGTAATTAAAACTTTTGAAAATGAAGCTGTAAAATTGAGTGATAGTGATGGAAATAATGGCTGGATGAATGCTTCTTCTCCAGGAGGAGTATATTATAAAGAATCTTATACAGATGGTCCTACTAATATAGCAAGTGGTTTAGCAACAAGAGAATGGCGATATAATACTCCAGGATTAAAAAAGGGAGCTAGTGGAGTTGATACGTTATTAGATAATCAAAAGGAATCTAAAACTTTAAGTGGTACTACCGCTACAGATACGACTAAAATTTCATCTGAAGGATATAGACTAGCTGAATTAAAGGTATGTGATAAAGCTGGAAATTGTAAAACTATAAATTTTACGGCAAAAATAGATAGAACAGCTCCAACTTGTAGTACATCAAAAAGTAATTCAGGAACTTCAGGAGTAACAGTAAAAATAACTTGTTCAGGGGGAGATAAGTATTCTAATGTAAATTGTCCAAGTAATGAATCAAATGTTACGAAAACTAAAACATATAAAGTAACAGATAATGCTGGTAATAGTAATACATGTAGTGTTACAGTACAAAGTTCTTATGAACAAAATTCATTATGTGGTACTACTGTAAAAGAGTGCACTAATTATACACATGTTGGTGGTGGAAATGATACCAATGATTGTCATGCTAAATATTCTCAGTATAGTAGATGTGAATTTTATGAAGCTCAACAAGGAAATGCATGTAGATGTTGTAATGATACAATAGTTAATAAATCTTGTATTATATATAGATAAGATTAATTTTAATAAAAAATATAACTCTCTTTCTATATTTTAATAGAAAGAGAGTTATTTATATGAAAAAGTGTAATAAAATTATTTACATACTTTTTTTAAATAGATAATTAGTTTGTTTATTGTTTTAATTTTTTTAATGAGTGATATAAATTGAAACTTATTTTATATATTTGATACCAAAATGGTGATACTACTAAATCAAATTCTCCTATTAATTCTACAACATGACCGCCAAAACTTTTTTTGAATAAGTATAAGCCATATAAAGGATTTTCTTTTCTAAAATCACCTGTTATACCATAGAAATTATATTTTTTAAAACCATTTTCTACAGCATATTTTATTCCTTCAAAATGAATTGTATAAGCTGATTGAAATTGCATTAATTTAGCTAAGCTTCCTCCGTAAAGAGATAAGACTTCATTACCATAAATGAGAAATAAGATTCCTCCTAAAATAGTTTTGCTACCATATTCTTTTTTTAATTGTTTTATTTTATCTAGTTGGGTATTTAATCTTGTAAGTTCTGTTTGATCTTTTTTATTTGCTTGTTCTAATTTGTGTTCATTCATTTTAAGAATATTTTTTTCTTTTTTCTCAATTCTATCATGGAGATTTTTTTCTATTGTATTTATATCTTTTTTCGTGTTTTCTTCATAAATATTAAAATCAATTTCAGCAATTAAAATTTTTAAAATATTACTTTCATGTAGATTATCCCACATGGCTTCATAATAAGATAAAGGTCTATCGACAAATTCTCTTCTATCACTAGTATGTTTCATAATATCTTTAAAGAGTGGTAATTCTTCTTTGGTAATTTCTCTTGTTATAATACCACTTTTTTCATTTTTTCTTAAGATTTGTCTAGTTTTTGATTCCATATCTTTTAAAACATCATCTAAAGATTTATTTGCTGTTTCTATTACGTGCATCCAGCGAGGTTGAAGAGTATCTTGCATTAAATTAAAACCAAAGTGTTTATAACCTAATTTTTTTAAATTGGTTATACATAGTGTATTATCAATTCCATTTTCTACAAGTTGTCCATTATTATCTCTTTCTTTATATTCTACATAAGGATCAATTTTTATAAAGATTCCCTTTTCTTTTTTTACAAATTGTTTTATTTGAGTAGTAAATTCTTTTAACATTTCAAAATCTTTATAGTCTATTAAAAATCCTCTAGGAGCATAAAACATTTTCTTTTTTATAAAGGGTATTTCTTTGGCTAAAAGCATACTTGCGGCAATTATTCGATTTTTCTTTTTAAGTCCTATAAAATATGCTTGCCAACCATTTACTTTTTTTAAATTTGCCCACTCTTTTGTTTGATGAAAAGTTATTTGATCGTGATGATCGGCAAATTTTTTAAATTCTTCTTTACTTATTATTTCTAATTTCATTTTCAAGCTCCTTTTTACTATGTTTTTTAACTAAATTTCTATAAATAGGTATTAATTTTGTAAAAATAAAATACATAAAATTATTAGTTACATAGTCCCATTCACCCATAAATTCTATATAGTCTCCACCAAATTTCTTTTTAAATTCATGAAGTCCTAAGCGAGGATTATTTTTAGATAAATCTCCAATAGTTCCAAATTGATCATATATTTTTATTCCATTATTTTTACAGTATTTTAAGTGTTCATAGTAGGTATTATAATTAACGTATGTTTCTGATAAAATATTATGATTTCCAGCATATAAAACCCAAGCTTTATCACCATATTCAATTATCATATGAGCACTTAAAGTTATATCATTACCATAGTCTTTTTTATAGGTTTGATATTTATTTATTTCAGATAGGATATTTTCTTTTTGTTTAGATAATTCAGTTAATTTTGCTTTAGCACTTTTACTTAAATTATCTATAGGTAAAATAGATATTTGATCATTAATTATTTTTAAATTTTTTTCAAGGGCTTTTATTGTTTTGTTTATATGAATTTTGCCCAAGAAAAGGGTAGCTTTACTATTTTTATTACCATTAAAAATTTCATAAAGAGTTTCATAATAATCTTCATTATAAGAAATGAAATCTTTTCTGTTTTCTGTTAATGTCATAAGATGATAAAATTCTTTAAGGTCTTTTTTAGTACCTATTATTACTTCAGTATCTAATTTTTTGGCTTTTTGTATTCTTTGTTTAGTAGTTTTTGAAAAAGCATTTTCTATTGTTTCTAAGTCTTGTGTTAAATCTATTCTAAAGGTATATCTTGGTTGCATTGTTTCAAAATTTTTTGTAAAACCTAAATGTTTATAACCTAATTCTTGCAAGGTTTTAAAAATAGTTTCATGATTATTAGTTAATGGGACTTCTTCATTTAAATAGTTATATTTTTTTATAATGATATCGGGATCTATTTTTATAAAAATTGCTTTTTTATTTTTGGCAAATTCTACTACTTTTTTTGTCATAGTACGAAGTAAATCTTTTTTAGTATAATCAATTACATATCCTCGAGGAGCATAAAAATAACAATAATTTAAAGGTAAATTTTTTTGTAAAAGTAAGGTAGCAGCTACTATTTCATTGTTTTCATTAATTAATCCTAAATAATAAGGAGTAAAATTTTTTTTAACTTTACAAAATTCACCCCAGGATAGTGATTGTAAAAAATGGGATTTTTTATGATTAATAACAAAATTATCAAACTCTTCTTTATTTATATTAGTAAGTTTTAACATGGTAAGACCTCACTTTCCTATATTTTTAGTATATCACAAGGAAAGCTTTTCTACAAAAAAAAGAAGATACTTTTTTGTTCTTCTTAAATCATATAAAATCCGTCATCTTTTTGTAAAAAATTTTTTTTCTTATCATTTTCAAGTTTATTAAGTCTTATTTTTAAATTTTCTATTTCTATTTTTAGTTTTTTTAGTTCTTCTTCTAAATTAATATTTTGATTTGGATATATAAATTGAGGATTAGGTGGCATTATATTTTCTGGAAAATATGGAAAAGGAATGTTATTCATGTTATCTACCTTACTTTCGTTTTATTATATGCAAAAAAACTTTTTTATGTGCTAAAATATTAGTAGGTGGTTTTTATGCGTCTTAGAAATGTAAAAAATAAGGAAGAAATTCTTAATTCGAGTCAATTTTTAATTAAAAATCCTTTTGAATATTGTGGAAAATGGAATAAGTTATTTGGAAATAATAATCCTATATATATTGAAATAGGTATGGGAAAAGGAAAATTTATAATTGAAAATGCTTTAAAATATAAAAATATTAATTTTATTGGTATTGAAAAATATGATAGTGTAGTAGCTAAATGTTTACCTAAAATAGATAGTAGTATTGAAAATTTATATATTATACGAATGGATGCATTAAATATTGATAAGGTTTTTAAAAATGAAATTGGAAGATTATATTTAAATTTTTCAGATCCTTGGCCTAAAGTTCGACATCAATCGAGGAGATTATCTAGTAGAGTATTTTTAGAAAAATATGAAAATATTTTTTTTAAAGATAAAGAAATTTTTATGAGAACTGATAATAGAGATTTATTTATATATTCGTTGGAGAGTTTTAGTGATTTTGGGTATAAATTATCTGATATAAGTTTTGATTTACATGAAAAAAATGAGGAGTTAATTACTACTGAATATGAAGATAAATTTTGTAAAGAAGGATTACCAATTTACTCTGTTATAGCCAAAAAGTAAATATTTAAAAGTGTAAATACATGGAAAATATTTTACATTTGTAAAAAGTTTGGTATAATGTAATAAGAGTAGGTGAAATATGAAGAAATTAATTGTTTTACTCTCTATTTGTTTATTATTAATGACAGGATGTTCTATTAAAAAACTTGATAATGTTGATATTGGTAAGAATATAAAAATTTTATTATCAGAAAAAGTTAAGTTGGAAAATGTTTATTTTGATGGGTATAAATATTATATTCCAAAAGGTTTAAAATTTATTAATAAGGATGATTATAACGCATTACTTACAGATAAAATGAATAATAAGTATTATTTATATATTGATGTTATAAGTTATTATAATAAAGTAGAAAATGATTATGAGATAGATAAATCTGTTCATTATTCTAATAAATTAAATTATAATAAAAAAACTGGTTATATTCAAATTAATGAGATTAAGGGAATGTTTTTTGTTCAGTTTGTTTATAATTATGCTAAATTGGAAGCTTATGTTAAGAAAAGTGAGTTAACTAGTGTTGTTAATAATATGTGTTATATACTTAGATCTATTAAGTTTAATGATACTGTTTTAGAGAGTTTAATTGGAGAAAATGTTTTAAATTATCAAGAAGAGAATTATAATTTATTTAAAGCAGATAATTCCCAAGAAGATTTTTTGGATGTTGTTGAACAAAATGAAACAGAAGCTTATAAACAAGCAATAGAAGATGAAAAAATTGATTTGGGTGAGTAGTTGAAAGAGGTGATAAGATGGGAGTTTTTGAAAAAATTAAAAATGCTCTTTTTGAAGAAGAGTATGTTGAAGTAGAAGAAAAACCTAAAAAGCCTAAAAAAAATAAAATTAAGGAAAAAAAAGATGTAGTAGTTGAAAAACCAATTGCTAAGAAAGTTATTTTGCCTGAAAAGAAAGAAACTAAAGTTGAAAAGATAGAAGAAGAAAATTATGAGGAAGAAAATAAGTTAGAGAGTGAAACTATATCTTTAGAAAAGCATTCGGAATTTAAAATCATGGATGATAATGATTTTAAAGTAGATGATGAAGAAAAATATGAACCAAAAATTGTAGAAGTTATAGATAAAAGAGATTATAATAAACCTTCTCGTGAGGATTTTATGGAGTATGGTAGTCATTCTCCTAAGAAAGAAAAACTACCTTATGGTATTAATGAATCAGCAAAAGTTAAAATTCATGAATATGGTGGGTATGAGAAAAAAGAAGAAAAAACATTTTTTAAACCTTCTCCTATAATTTCACCTATTTATGGGGTTTTAGATAAAAATTATAAAAAAGAAGATGTAGTTGCGAAAAAAGATGTTAGATTATCAAGTTCTTTTTCTAGAGGTAGAATGAATGTTGATGAGGTTCGGAATAAAGCATATGGAACTTTAGCTGATGATATTGCTAAAGAAATTGAAGATAATAAAACAACCTTTGATGTAATGGAAGATAAGGAAGAGCAAGAAGAAAATAAATTAGTTGATTTAAGTGGAGATTCTTCAAAACCTACGGTAAAAGAAGTAACAATGGGTGATGCTTTAGAATATTTTCAAGATTTGGGGCTTGAATATAATGTTGATTATGTTGATGCTAGTAAAGAAAAGCCAACTCGAAGAAGAGTAAAAGAAGATTATGAAGATTTTGCTGATAAAAACAAAAAAAGTGAGAAAAAAGAAGAAAATATTAATAAGAGTGAAGTTATAGAAGATAAAAAAAATATGAAGAGTGAGGAATCAAAAGAAAATATGATGGATTTTGATTCAGATGATAATTTATTTGATTTAATTGATTCTATGTATCAAGAAAATGAATAGAATAAAGGGGAGATAAAATATATGGATTTTGTAAATGTAGTTTTGCCACTAATATTATATACTTTAGGGATAATATTATTGTTAGTATTAATAATCTTAGGAATTAGACTTATACAGGTTATTGATAAGATGGAAAATATTTTAAATAATGTAGAAACAAAAGTTAATACATTAAATGGTGTTTTTTCATTAATTAGTAAAGCAACAGATAGTGTATCTTTAATTAGTGATGCAATGATTGGCACAATTACATCATTTATCTCTAAAATATTTAGGAAAAATAATAAAAAGGAGGAAGATATTTATGAGTAAAAATGAAAAAAGTGGTGTTGGTAAATTTGTTTTAGGAGCTGCTATTGGAGCTGGATTAGGAGTTTTATTTGCGCCTAAAAAAGGTAGTACTACGAGAAAAGAATTAAAGGAAAAGTTAGATGAGTTTATTGATGAACTTAAACAAGTTGATGTTAAAGAAGTTAAAGCTGAATTTGATAAAAAAGTAATGGAAATTAAAGAAGAAATGGCTGATTTAGATAAAGAAAAAGTTGTTGAAATTGCTAAAGAAAAAGGAGAAGTTTTAAAGAAAAAAGCTCAAGAACTTGTAGATATGGCGATTGATAAAGGAACTCCTGTTTTAAGAGATGCTGCAGAAGAAGTTAGAAAGAAAGCTATTGTAGTTACTAAAGAAGTTTTAAAAAAATTAGAAAAAAAATAAAATATATTGATTTAAATTTAAATTATGGTAAAATAAAGTATATTTTTTGAAGATTATTATTTAAGTAATATTTAATTATTTAGTTTATAGAGACTTAGTGGATGGTGAAAACTAAGAAATAATTAAGTACGAAATACACTAATAGGAGAAAAATCGCTTAACGGCGTTAAAAGTTTTGAGATAAGTTTACTTATGAATTAAGGTGGTACCACGAATATTTCGTCCTTAGGTGATGAAATATTTTTTTTGGAGGTGATTTTTGGTGCATACAGAATATGAAGTAAGAATTTTAGAAATTGATGCTAAAGAAGTAATTAAAAAATTAGAAAGTTTAAAGGCACAATTTCAGTGGGATTGTTTACAACAAAGATATGTTTATGATTTTAAACCAAAAGAAAATGGGAGATGGATTAGGTTAAGAACAAATGGCAAAAAAACTACTCTTACTATTAAAAATATTGTTTCATCAAATATAGATGGTACACAAGAATTAGAAATAGAAGTTGATAATTTTGAAAGATGCCATTTAATTTTAAAAGAATTGGGATATGAAGCTAAAAGTTTTCAAGAAAATAGAAGAAGACAATATTTATTGAATGGAGTAGAAGTTGATATAGATGATTGGCCTTTAATTCCAACTTATTTAGAAATTGAAGGGCCAAGTGAAGACGCTGTATACAATACTTTAGAAGTATTGGGCTTTTCAAAAAAGGATATAGTTACTAAGGATGTGCAAAATATTTATAAAGATTATGATATAGATATAGAAAAAATAGATAATTTAAACTTGGAGGAGAATAGAAAATGACATTTTTTGAGGAATTACAATGGCGAGGATTAATAAAAGATGTTGCTGGTGATGATATAGCTGATAAGTTAAATAAAGAAAAAATTACTTTTTATTGGGGAACTGATCCAACAGCTGATAGTTTACATTTAGGTCATTATTCTTCTTTAGTTACGGCTAAAAGGTTGGCTTTACAGGGACATCATCCTATATTATTATGTGGAGGAGCAACTGGATTAATTGGTGATCCTCGACCTACGGCTGAAAGAGAAATAATTTCTAAAGAACAACTTAATAAAAATTTATTAGGAATCAAAGCTCAAGTAGAAAAAATTTTTGATGGTAAAGCCTTAGTTGTTAATAATTATGATTGGTTTAAAGGGTATGAATTTACTGATGTATTAAGAGATGTTGGTAAATATATTAATATTAATTATATGTTAGATAAGGATATTATTAGGAGAAGACTTGAAACTGGGATTACCTTTGCAGAGTTTGCCTATACCTTAATACAGGGATATGATTTTTTATGGCTATATCAGAATAAAAATTGTATTATGCAAGTGGAAGGTTCAGATCAATGGGGTAATATTACAACAGGACTTGATTTAATAAAGAAAAAACTAGGTAAAGATGCATATGCTTTTACTATGCCTCTTGTTTTAGATAAATATGGAAATAAATTTGGTAAGAGTGAAGGCAACGCTTTATGGCTTGATAAAAATAAGACATCTAGTTATGAATTATATCAATATTTAATAAATGTTGATGATGAAATGGTAATAGATTATTTAAAAATATTTACTTTTTTATCAGTTGAAGAAATTTTAGAATTAGAAAAAAAGCATAAAGAAAATCCTCATTTGAGAGAAGCACATAAGACTTTGGCTCATGAAATTATTAGAGATTTACATGGAGAAGATGCTTATTTAGAGGCTGTAAAAATTAGTGAATCTTTATTTAGTGGAGATATAAAGAATTTTACAAGTACAGATGTAGAACAAGCATTTAAAGGCATTGACGCTATTAAAGTAAATGATGAAAAAAATATAGTTGATTTACTGGTTGAAGCTAGTATTTGTTCTAGTAAAAGAGAAGCTCGGGAATTTATTAATAATGGGTCAATTTCAGTAAATGGTGAGAAAATAAATGATTTAGAATTGATTATTAATAAAAATTTAGCAATTGATAATAAATATATTGTAATTAGAAGAGGTAAGAAAAAATATTTTATTTTAAAATATTAATTTCTTACTTTTTTATTTAATAAATGGAAATTGTTAAAATTTAAGATATTTTTTAGATATCTTTTTTATGGTGTGACACGCATGTGTTAAAACTAGGGCATGAAAGTTGCCTGTGGGCTTGGTAGTAGGAACCACTAG
>CANRGD010000028.1 GCA_947630105.1 uncultured Bacilli bacterium
GAGTAACAATATTATACTAGTAAATAAATGATTTGCAAATTCATCCATTTACTAATCAGTATTATACGTGATATAATATATAAAAAATATAAGGATATGGATATGATTTTATGGAAAAAGAAATAGTTATTGATGGTAATGAAAAATTTGATTTCATAGTTCAATTATTAGAAAATAATGATATAGAAGATGTAGAATTTAGAAATTGCGATTTTTTAAATGATGAATTATTAAAAGTAATTGAATTAAAAAAATATGCACGGATAGGATTTATAGATTGCACATTTGAAGATGAATCTTTAATTAAAAAAATAAAAACGGACTCTTTATCCTTAACTAATAATAGAATTAATAATTATGAATTTATATATGAAATGATTAATTTAAAAAAAATCACAGTTGTAAATGGAACAATTGATGCCGCTAAATTAAATCATTTAACCACTCTTGAATATTTAAGACTTAGCAACAGTTATATTACAAATATAGAAAATCTTTTTCTAAAAGATTTAAAATTTTTATTTATTGATAATACAAATATTGTAAATTTATATTTTATAAAAAATTTTCCTTATTTGAAATTACTTAGTATTTCTGAAGAACAAAAAATAAATAATATAAATATACTAAAATCAATATCAAACCATACTAAAATAATATTAGATAGTATAATAGAAATGGAAGTGCATTTAGATGAATAAATATGGTTATGATATTATAGAATGCAAAAAATTAGATAAAGAATTTGTTGATAAATTAAATATTCAAAAATATGGTAATAATAGAAAATTAGCAATTCGAGTTAAAAATACCAAATACATTGATAAAAATGCTTTAAAATATTTAGAAAGTATAAAAAATAAATATAATATTGATATAAAAATAAGTGTAATTGGTCCATATAATGACGATGAAATTGATAATTCAATAAAAAAAGAAAAATATTTTTTAAATACTTTATATGATTTAAAAGAACTTTATAAAATAATATCTAAATTTGAAGAAATAGAAAAACTAATTGATCCCCAATGGGATGAATTTGATATTGTAGTATATCTTGCTGAAACTATTGTAAGAAATATTATGTATGATCCAGAATATATTTTAATGAGAAATAAAGGAATAGAAATACCAAAAAATATAGGAGAACAAGATAAAGCAGATTATTATGACAGAACTTTAAGAGGCATGCTGACCAGAAAATCAGTTTGTGCAGGCTTTGCTACAATTTTCAAAGAATTAGCAAATAGAAATGGTATTGAATGTAAATATGTAAGTGGCATCTCATATACTGAAAATGGCATACGTCGTGGTGGACATGCCTGGAATTTAATAAAAATAAATGGAATAATTTATCCAGTAGATATTACCAAAAAAAATACAAAATATCGAAATGGAGATTTTTCTAATATTGATGATCTTTCATGTGATATAGAAAAATTTAAAGAAACACATAGACCTCATAATAAAAATAATAATATAGGTTTGACTAAACTTGATGAAGATATAATTAAAAAATCAAGAAAAAAAACAACAATTAGAAAGCATTATAATTCAACTACATTTGAATTAATACGATCTGATAAATCTAAGTTTGTACTATCACAAATAGGTACATATAGAGGATTATATAGATATTTATATTCTGAGATAAATAGTGATGGAAGCTATAGTATTCCTCAAATATTATTTTCTGAATCAAATTTAGTTAAAGAAATAAATAATAAAAAAATAGAAGAAAATGATCATTTTGAACAATTTATGGCATCGTTTACAAATGTTTTATTTTCAGTTAAAAATATAATGGATTCAAAAAAGAATAATACAAAATATATTGGTGGTTGTGAGTTATCAACTAAAAATGGCTATGCACAAAATACTGCTGAAATCAAAAAAACAGCTTCTGGAATAAAAAAAATTAAATTAGATAATATCAAATCTAAAAAAAGAGATGACGGATCAATAGTAACTTTAGTTCAATTTATTAATAAAACTTCTATTAATTATAAATATGAATATTATGTTTATGTATTATCCAAAGGACCATACGTTTTAGAATATAATATATATTCAAATAGTGATTACTTTTCTATGCGTTCTAGTTTTGTTGTAAATTCTATTTTAAGTGATGAAAATTTAAGAGAATCTTTAAATCACAAAGGAATAATTAAATAATACATATAGATACAAGGCATTAAAAAAGTCTTTGAAGAAAATGAAATGAAACTTTACATTTAAAAAATACTACATAAAAAGCGTAAACGGCGATACATTATATGGAATAAGTAAACAATTCGGAATTTCTGTTGAAGATATTAAAAATGCTAATAATTTAAAAAATAATAATATCTCTATTGGACAAAATTTATTTATTCCAGCCTTAAATACTACAACTTTATATATCGTAAAAAAAGGTGATACTCTTTATTCTATTGCTAAGCAATTTGGTACTACTGTTCAAAAAATAGTAACACTAAACAATTTAAAAAATAATAATTTAAGTATAAATCAACAATTAAGAATACCAGTAAATGATACAACTACAGATGAACCCTATGGTTATACAATATATACAGTTAGAATCGGCGATACCTTATATTCAATTGCGAAAAAAAATAACACCACGGTAGAAGCTTTACGGCAAATAAATAATTTAACAACAGATACTCTAACCGTAGGGCAACAACTTAAAATACCTTATAACATCATGTTAGATGAAGCATTTGATAATGACTATTTAATATACGTAGTTAAAGCAGGAGACAGTTTATATTCTATTGCCAAAAAATACAATATGACAGTAGATAAATTAATTGAAATAAATAATTTGAAAAATAATATTATTTCAGTAGGTCAACAATTAAAAGTAATAATTCAAAATGATAATGCCATTCCAACAGGCTCAACATGTTATGGAAAAGATTATAAAGAACCAACCTATATTACCTATACTGTAAAAAGAGGAGATAATTTATATAATATTGCTAAAGCCTATAATGTATCTGTTGAAAGTATTAAAACTCTAAATAATTTAAAAAACAACGATTTAAGTATTGGACAAATACTTAAAATAAAGGAGGTAGAATAATGAATAATCAGCTTATAACTTATGAGGAGTTTAAAAATACTGACTTATATCAACAATTTATAAATGAAAATCCTAGTACAGGCACATTAAAAGTTCAAGTCTTCACTGCTTATAAAGCAGTTCCAATTCCTGATGCTGAAATAGTCGTCTTTAAAAATATAGGTAATTATAAAGTAGTATTTTTTAGAGGACATACAAATTCCTCAGGAATAATAGATAATATAGTTTTACCAGCACCTGTTAATGCTACCACTCAAACTTTAGAAGCTCCCAAATACACTATTTATGATTTAACTGCTATTCATGTAAAATATGAAACAATCAAACAATTTGAAATAGGTATCCTGGGAAATATTAAAGTTATTCAATATATAAGAATGACTCCAGAAGTAGAATTAGAGGGAGTAGAACAAGATGGCAATTAGAACTCCTATAATTCCTACAGTAATAACCGTTCATTTGGGAGCTCCTGATGAAGCCGCAAGAAATATAACTGTTCCCTTTGATGAATATATAAAAAATGTTGCCTCGGGAGAAATTTATCCCAATTGGCCAGTTGATGCTATAAAAGCTAATGTTTTAGCTCAAATATCTTTTGCCCTAAATAGAGTTTACAATGAATGGTATCCCTCTAAAGGCTATAATTTTGACATAACAAGTAGCCCCATTTATGATCAATCTTTTAAAGAAAATAGACAATTTTTTGAAAGTATTTCTCAAGTAGTTGATGAATATTTTAATAACTATATAGTTAAAGATGAACAAATTCAACCATTATTTGCCCAATACTGTGATGGTCGCGTTACTACTTGTGAGGGACTTTCACAATGGGGAAGTGTTTCATTAGCTAATCAAGGTAAATCACCCTTAGAAATTTTAAAATATTATTATGGAAATGACATTAAAATAATATATAATGCCCCTGTCGAAGAAAACATTGCTACATATCCTGGCTTTCCAGTTGAATTAGGAACTTCCGGAGATTTTGTAAGAATGATAAAACTTCAACTTAATAGAATAGGTAGAAATTATCCTGCCATACCTGCTATAACAGATGATAATATATTTTTCACAATAGAAACAGAAAATGCTGTTAAAAAATTTCAAGAAATATTTAACTTATCTCAAACTGGAATAGTAGATAAAACTACCTGGTATAAAATTAAATATTTATATAATGCAGTTAAAAATATAAGTAATTTATATTCCGAAGGAATTTCTTCTGAAGAAGCTGAATTACAATTCAATAAAACAATCCAATTAGGAGATACTGGAGTTGCTCTTAATCCTCTAAATTATTATTTAAATGTCATTTCTTATTTTGATCCCGATATTCCATATTTAAATTTAAATAGTGATACCTTTACAGAAAATACCAAAGAAATGGTAATAGCTTTTCAAAATAAATATGATATAACCCCAACTGGTATAGTAGATGCTAATACTTGGAAAGCTATTAAAGAAGCCTATAATCAAACAATCGCTAGTGTACCGACTGATTGCTTATGTAATGTTAATGAATTTTATCCTGGTAGATTTCTTTTACGAGGAATGACAGGAGATGATATTATAAATTTACAAAAATTTCTTTATTTAATTTGTATTAAAAATAAAAATATTCCTGGAGTAGTTGTAAACGGAACTTATGATCGATTGACAGAACAATCTGTAACTGCTATTCAAAAAGAAAATTCTTTACCAATTAATGGAGTAGTAGGGCCAGCTACCTGGAATAAAATAGTTGAGCTTTCAAAAGCTAACTAAAAAGACTAGTAATAGTCTTTTATTTTTGATAAAATATATATAGTATATGGAGGATTTAAAATGAAAAAAATAATTTTAATTTTATTACTTATTACTAGCTTAACAATTACTGGTTGTTTTAATAAAAATAATACTCAAAAACCAAAAGATGAAAATATTAAATTTCCTACTATTTCTTCCCAAGAAGTTAAAGAAATTATTGACAATTATTCAAAATACCCAGAAATTGATATAATTGATTTACGTAGTGAAGAAGAATTTACCGAAGAACATATCCCTGGAGCTTTAAATATTCCTCTTGAATATTTAGATGAAATAACAATTTCTCAAGAAAGACAATTAATACTTTATGATAAAAATAATGAAAATTGTCAAGCTGCTGCTTTACAATTACGAAACTTAGGTTATAAAAATATTAAAATAATGGGAGGAATAAATAATTATCCATATAGTCTTGAATAAAATTTTATAGAAAGGATTAATATGAGTAAATTAAAAAAAGATAAAATCACAGAAATATTAAAATATTTAAAAAAACAAAAAGAACAAATTATCTTTGACTTAATCATAAAAAATTATGATAAAACAAACTTTTATTTTGCTTTAGTTTTTAATTTGAAAATCAAAAGATATAAAGTTTTATTTATTCCCATTGATGCTATAGGTAATAATAAAGTAGGAGAATTTGCTTGCTATCAATTTATTTTTATCCAAACAGTTAATTACATTATAGAAGAACTAAAAAAGGGAAAAAAACTTTCTAACAAAGAATCTTTTTGCAATAAATTATCACCCACAATGTCTTCTTATTATATAGAAATAAATACCTATATAGATAATGAACATTATTGTTTTAAAACAACGCAAGTAATTCCTAAAGAGTGGCTTTTTCTTTTTGAACCCATTGTTGTTTTATTTGAACACTCACCAAATATAGTTAGTGAACTTTGTAATAAAATATTAGCTCATTTTAATAATCAATCTAATATTATAGAATATACTTATTCATATGATGTAGATATTTATAATACAGATATAAATATTTTTTCTCCTAAAGCCAAAGAAAAAGGTAGAAAACTATTTACTAATAAAAAAATAATTTTTTTTGAAAAAATTCAAACTAATTATTTTGCTATTATAAATAATAATATATTTATATTAAATTATAATAATGTAAGTAAAATATTAAATATCTATTGTAATAAAAAGTTAGTAGATTTTGAAAGTTATATTTATGCTTTAATACTTGCTTTAAAAGAAAATTATGAAAATAAGTTTTTTAAACTAATTTACATAGAAAAAAATATCCCCAAGTTAAAAAAATATTATTTATGCTATGAAGTTAATAATGAAAATTTTAAAGTAATTTACAAAAATAATGAATTACTCTTACCTATAAATTTAATAAAAGAAAATTCCATAAAATTAGCACCTAATAATGATTATAAGTTTGAAGAGCAAATAGAAAAAATATTAAAGAAAAAATATTCCACTAAAGTAGTTAAACAACTAATGACTAATATTAAAGATACTGAAAGTTGATTTTAAAGATTACTTTTTAAAGTAGTCTTTAATTTTTATATATTTGTTAGCACTCAATATTGACTTCTGCTAAAAATAGTGCTATAAATAAATCTAAGGAGATGAAATAATGGCAAAAAAAGAGTTTAAGTCTGAATCTAAAAGATTACTAGATTTAATGATTAATTCAATTTATACCAATAAAGATATTTTTTTAAGAGAGCTTATTTCTAATGCTAGTGATGCTCTTGATAAATTATCATATCGTAGTTTAACAGATAAAAAAGTTAAAATTAAAAAGAATAGTTTAAAAATTAATTTATCTTTTGATAAAGATGCTCGTACAATTACAATAAGTGATAATGGTTGTGGTATGACCAAGGAAGAGTTAGAAGATAATCTTGGTACTATAGCTAAAAGTGGTTCTCTTGCTTTTAAAGAAAATATGACTAAGCAAGAAAAAATTGATATTATTGGCCAATTTGGAGTGGGTTTTTATTCTGCTTTTATGGTTGCTGATAAAATTACCGTAACCTCTAAATCAATTGATAGTGAAGAAGCTTATACCTGGGAAAGTACGGGAGCTGATGGGTATACTATAAAAAAATCCCAAAAAGCAACTTCTGGTACTGATATAGTCTTAAATATTAAAACAGATACCGAAGAATTTGAATATTCAAAATATTTAGATGAATATGAATTAAAAAGTTTAATCAAGAAATATTCTGATTATATTAGTTTCCCAATAGAAATGGAAGTAACTCATCATGAATTAAAAGATGAAAAAAAGCATGAATATGAAGATCACAAAGAACTAGAAACAATTAATAGTATGGTTCCTATTTGGAAAAAAAATAAAAAAGATGTCAAAGATGAAGATTATGAAAATTTTTATATGGATAAATTTAATGATTATGATAAACCTATAAAAATAATTTCCTCATCAGTAGAAGGAATGATTTCTTATAAATTATTATTATTTATTCCCTCACATACCCCATATGATTACTATAATAAAGATTATGAAAAAGGGCTAAGCCTTTATACAAGTGGAGTAATGATAATGGAAAAGTGTAGTGAACTTTTACCAGATTATTTTAGTTTTGTTAAAGGTGTAGTAGATAGTGAAGACTTATCTTTAAACATATCTCGTGAAATTTTACAAGAATCTCATAATTTAAAATTAATTGCTAAAAATATTGAAAGTAAAATTAGAAAAGAATTAGAAAATATGTTAAAAGATGACCGTGAAACATATGAATCATTTTTTAAAACTTTTGGTGTTCAACTAAAATATGGAATTTATAATAATTATGGTCAAGATAAAGAAAAACTTCAAAATTTAATAATGTTTTATTCATCAAAGAAACAAAAATTAATTACCTTAAAAGAATATGTCGATAATATGGCTAAAGAACAAGATATTATTTATTATGCAGTTGGTTCATCAATTGAGAAAATTAATTCTCTTCCACAAGTAGAACAAGTAAAAGATAAAGATTATGATATATTATATTTAACAGATTATGTAGATGAATTTGCCATAACTGCAATCCAAGAATATGATAAACATAAATTTGCTAATGTTGAAAGTGAAAACTTAGACTTAGAATCTGATGAAGAAAAAAAGACTACTAAAAAAGCTAATGAAGATAATTCTGAAATGTTAAAAGCTATGGCAACTGAAATAAAAGACGTATCTGAAGTAAGATTTAGTAATAAACTAAAATCGCATCCTGTATGTTTAACATCCCAAGGAGATGTCTCTATTGAAATGCAAAAAGTATTTGATGCTATGCCAAATGATTTAGGTATTAAAGCTCAAACAATACTTGAAATAAATGAAAAACATCCCATAGCAGAAAAATTGAAAAAACTTTATAAAAAAGATAAAGATGAATTTTTAAAATATACAAAAATTTTATACAGTGAAGCCAAAATGATTGCTGGACTTCCAATAGATAATCCAACTGAAATAAGTCAATTAATTTGTGAAGTAATTTCTAAATAAAAAGTAAAGGAAAAGAAGTATATATTTCTTTTCCTTTACTTTTTTTTAAAAATGTGGTAGTTATATAATAATTATAATAGGGGGTGCGCTAATGAAAGGCATATATCTTGCCACTTTAGTTTATAAAAACTGTGTTGGCAAAAACGAATATATTTTTAATGTTTTGGGACCTATGTTAGGAACTTTAAACGATAAAAAAGACATGTTTATAAATACCCATGATAGGAAATATTATGAAATGAATGATTCCAGGTTAATTAAAAGTTCTAATAGATATGGTTTTTATAATTTACAAGAATTAACTGAAGAGACACAAAATTTAAATAATAAACTTTATTTAGAAAAATTAATAAAAAAATATTATGAAAAATATCAAGGTATATCATATTATATATTTTATCCAAATTTTGAAAATCAGTTTATTATTGCCTTTGATAAAAAAACATTAAAAAGAATTCCACTCGAAACTAATAAAGTAGCTCCTAAAATTTTGTATTAAATTTTGTATTAAATTTCTACTAGACTTAACATAAATAATAAAGTATAATTTACTTAGAATAGGAGGGTGTTGAAAATGCCAACAAAAAAAGAAATTCTAAAATTAGATGCATATTTTAGAGCTTTAAATTATTTATCTGTTGCCCAACTATATTTATTAGATAATTCACTATTAAGAAGAGAATTAACAATAAATGATATCAAACCAAATGTTGTAGGACATTGGGGAACCGCCCCAGGACAAAATTTTATTTATATGCATCTAAATCGTATAATAAAAAAATATAATTTAAAAATGATTTATATTTCTGGTCCAGGCCATGGAGGCCAAGCAATGGCTGCTAATAATTATTTAGAAGGAGTTTACTCAAAATTTTATCCTCAAATAACTGAAGATGAAGCAGGTTTAAAGAAATTGTGTAAACAATTTAGTTTTCCAGGTGGTATTTCATCACATGTAGCTCCAGAAATGCCAGGTTCAATCCATGAAGGAGGAGAACTAGGTTATAGCTTAATCCATGCTGCTGGAGCAGTTTTAGATAATAAAGATTTAATCGCTGCATGTGTAGTAGGTGATGGAGAAGCCGAAACAGGACCTCTTGCTACTAGTTGGCATATAAATAAATTTTTAAATAGAAAAAAAGATGGCGTGGTCTTACCAATATTACATAGAAATGGCTATAAAATATCAAACCCAACTATTTTTGGAAGAATGAGTATAGAAGAATTAGAAGATTTTTTTTATGGACTAGGTTATAAACCATATTTTGTTACAGGAAGTAATACTATAAAAATGCACGAAGAAATGGCCAAAACAATGGATAAAGTTATCAAAGATATTTTTAAATTAAAAGAAAAAGGCCAAGGTACTTATCCAATGATTGTTTTAACTACTCCAAAAGGCTGGACAGGGCCAAAAGAAGTAGAAGGTAAAAAAATAGAAGGCTCTTTTAGAGCTCATCAAGTACCAATTTTTATATCTCATGAACATCCAGAAAATCTTAAATTATTAGAAAATTGGCTAAAAAGCTATCATCCTGAAGAATTATTTGATGAAGAAGGAAAATTAATAAAAGAATTAAAAGAACTATGTCCAAAACCAGAATACTGTATGGGAGCAAATCCTGTAGCTAATGGAGGATTATTATTAAAAGAATTAAAAACACCTAATTGGGAAGATTATACTTTAGATATTAAACATCCTGGAGAAAGAATTGCTCAAGATACTATTGAACTTGGAAGATACATAAAAGATATATTTGAATTAAATAAAAAAGAAAAGAATTTTCGTATTTTTGGACCAGATGAAGCCTTATCTAATAGATTCAATCATATTTTTGAAAAAGAAAATAGAACCTGGAATTATAGAATACAAAAAAGTGATGAATTTTTAGCATCCGATGGACGCATAATGGATTCTTACTTGTCAGAACATGTATGTCAAGGAATGCTTGAAGGATATATTTTAACAGGAAGACACGGATTTATTCACAGCTATGAAGCCTTTATTAGAATAGTTGATTCCATGGCTAGTCAACATGCTAAATGGTTAAAAATAGTTAATAATCTTTCTTGGAGAAAGCCAATTGCTTCTCTAAATTACTTATTAGTATCTCATGTATTTCAACAAGATCATAATGGATATACCCATCAAGATCCCGGCTTTTTAAATCATTTGGTAACTAAAAAGGCTGACGTTATACGAATGTACTTACCACCTGATACTAACTGCTTATTATCTTGTTTTGATCATTGTATTAAAACAAAAAATTATATAAATGTAATAGTTGCCTCAAAACATCCCCGTCCTCAATGGCTAACTAAAGCACAAGCTAAAAAACATTGTGCTAAAGGATTAGGAATTTGGGACTTTGCCAGTAATGATGAAGGTAAACCAGATGTTATTATGGCTTGCTGTGGAGAAACTCCAACTTTAGAAACATTAGCAGCTGTTGATATTTTAAGAAGTTCCATAAAAGACATAAAAATAAGAGTAGTTAATGTCGTTGATTTAATGAAATTACAGTCGCCTGATACCCATCCTCATGGTATGAGTGATGAAGAATATGATGAAATATTTACAAAAGATAAACCTATTATTTTCAATTTTCATGGTTATCCTTCATTAATACATCAATTAACCTATAAAAGAGCTAATAGAAATCTTCATGTTCATGGTTATAAAGAAGAAGGCACTATTACCACAACTTTTGATATCCGTGTTCAAAATGAAATTGATAGATTTAATTTAGTAATTTCAACCATAAAAGAAATACCAAAATACAAAACAACTGCTAAAGTTTTAACTGATTGGTGTAAAGATATGTTAAAACAACATCGAGCTTATATCTATGAATATGGTGAAGATATGCCATATATTAGAGATTGGAAATGGAAACTTTAATAGAGTTTCTTTTTTTTATATTAAATATTAATAAAACAAAAAAATTATTTTTTATGTATAAATTTCTTTATTTTAAATAAAATAAAAATATAAATATAAAAATATTTAGCACTTAATCTTGACAAGTGCTAAAAATAGTGCTATTATAAAAATGTAAATGAAAGGAAGATGATAAAATATGAATTTAATCCCACGTAAATTTTATCTAGATGATATGTTTGATGATTTTATGCCCACAAGAAAAGAGGCAAATATGAAATGTGATATCTATGAAAAAGAAGGTGATTATCATATTGAAATGGACATGCCTGGATTTTCTAAAGAAGACATAACAATTGAAACAAATGATGGGTATTTAACTATTAAAGCCACTAAAAATGATGAAGTTAATGAAGAAGATTCAAATAAAAACTATATCCGTCGTGAAAGAAGTTATGGTGAATATGAAAGAAGTTTTTATTTAGGAGATTTAGATCAAGATAATATTAATGCTTCATTTAATAATGGCGTATTAAAAATAACAGTACCAAAAAAAGAAACACCTGATAATAAAAAGAAAATTGAAATTAATTAGTACTAAGAATCTTAGTACTTTTTATTTTTTAATAAAAAGGAATTTGACTATTATCTCTTAAAATATTATAATAAAGGCAAAAAATGAGGTGATTTTATGTTTAATAAAAATAGAACTTTTCCTATTATTCTTACCTTAATTATTATAGTAATAATAATTTATCTTTTTGCCACACTAAAACAACCTTATGTAGAATGTAGTAAAACTACAACAGATCAATTTGATATAAAAATAGAAGAAAGAATTAAAACTACTTTTAATGGTAATAAAATAAGTAAAATTAATTTAACAAAAACAATAACTTTACCCGATAAATATAATTCTGATAAATACTTAGAATCTATTAAATCATCTTTAGAAAAATCTTATAAATATTTAAATAATAAAGTAAATATCAAAAAAGTGGAAAATGGTATTATAACAACAATAAATATTAATAATAAAGAAACAATTATTTTAAATAATATTGAGTTTATAAATATGGATGATTTAAAAATAAAAATAAATTCCAATACTAAAAGCAGTGACGTAATTACTCTTAAAATAAATGATAAATATACTGAAGGAGAATTTAAAACGCACTTAAAAAATAATGGCTATGTTTGTAAATAACATAGCTTTTATCTGGAGGTAATTATGGAATATAATATAAATGACTTACTAGATACTTATGACTTTAATAGTAATTTTTTTAAAGAAGTAGGTCCTAATTTATTACTTACTAATAAAGAAATAGAAATTTTAGATAAATATAATATAAATTATAATGATTGCCAGTCTTTAAAAGAATTAATCTTTAAAATAGATACTATTTTAACAGTTGAAGATATAGAAGAATTAGAAATTATAGCTAAGGCTATAGCAACAAGAGATTATTATCAAAATACCAATAAATAGAAAAGAAATTTTTTATATTTTAAATTAAAAAAATTGAAGAATTTTTAAAGATGTATTATTATATATATAGGTGATGCTATGAATTACATGTTAGATAAAATTAATTTATTAGATAATAAAGATTCAATTATTAATACAGCTAATGATATTGTAAAATTATTACAAACTAATGATAATCTAACTGATAGTGAAAAGATTATGACTATTGAGTTAGCTATGGCTCAATTAAATTATGATTTATATAAAATTAGTGGAGATAAAGAAGAATAAGAATATATTCTTTTTTTATTAGAAAGAAGGGAACAAATGATTTATTTAGACTATAGTGCAACTACACCAGTTAATGAAAATGTCTTGGCTACTTATTGTAAAGTATGTAAAGAGTATATTGGTAATTCCAATTCACTACATAAATTAGGTACTGAATCAAATAAAATAATAGCTGCTAGTACAGAACAAATTGCTAAAATTTTAAAGGTTAAACCAATTGAGATAATTTATACAAGTGGAGCCAGTGAAGCTAATAATACAGCTATCAAAGGAATATGTTATAAATATAAAAATAGAGCTCACCATATATTAACAACCAAGTTAGAACACTCATCAGTAATTGAACCAATTAAATTTTTAGAAAAACAAGGCTTTACAGTTGATTTTATTAATTTAGATGAGCATGGATTAGTTGATTTAAATGATTTAAAAGCCAAAATCAAAGAAGATACTATTTTAGTAAGTATAAATGCTATAAATAGTGAAGTAGGAATTCGTCAGCCCATTGAAGAAATAGGTAAAATTTTAAAAGAATATCCTAAAGTTTATTTTCATTCTGATATAACTCAAGCCATTGGTAAAGAAGATATAGATTTAACTAATGTTGATTTAGCAAGCTTTTCTGCTCAAAAAATTTATGGAATGAAAGGAATAGGAGTTTTAATTAAAAAAGAAAATATAGTTATAGAGCCTTTAATTCATGGTGGAAAATCAACTACTATATATCGCAGTGGTACACCAGCAACTGCTTTAATAGTATCTCTAGCAAAAGCTATAAGATTAGTAGAAGAAAGTAAAAAAGAAAATCAACAGTACGTTTGTAATATCCATGATTATTTATTAGAAAAATTAAAAAAATTAAATTTATTAATCAATTCTAATGAATATTGTATTCCACATATCATAAATATTAGCATACCTAATATTAAAGCAGAAACCATTCTTCATGCTTTAGAACAAGAAGAAATTTATATATCCACTCAAACAGCTTGTTCTATAACAACTTATTCTCAACCTGTATATGCTCTTACTAAAGATAAAACAAGAGCCTCTCATAGTTTAAGAATTAGTATTTCTCATCTAACAACAAAAGATGAAATAGATATATTTATTAAGACTTTAAAAAACTGTATTGAAAAATTAACCCTTAAGTAATAATTAAAAAAAATTCTATAAAAGTCAAATAATCTGTAATATTTAATTTTATTTTTAAAAATTATAAGTTATTTAGTTTACATATTTAATAAAATTAGTTATAATTAACTAGAATAGATAGTGTGAAAAGTTTTATGGAAAACTAGTCATATTAAATGAAAAAGATATTAAAATGAAAATTTTAATATAAA